>JASFRY010000467.1:0-4059 GCA_050114675.1 Gemmatimonadota bacterium
CGGCACGGACCAGTTCGGAACCCAGTTGGATCCGCCGGCCCACTGGGCACCCGAGTATCCGTCCATCGACGAGCTCCCCGTCACCTACGCGCTCCGCCCCCTGGTGGTCATCTCCATCGTGGATCAGGTGGCCGAGCAGCCCGGCTATCATCTCCAGGTCGCCGACATCGAGGAGTGGGAGGGCCGGAACGGCCGGATTCCCGAAGGATCGGTGGTGATGGTCCGCTCCGACTGGTCGAAGGACTGGCCGGACCCGGCCCTGGCGACCCGGACGGTGTTCCCCGGGGTCTCGCTGGACGCGCTCGAGTTCCTTCATGAGCAACGCCACATCCTCTTCCATGGCCACGAGCCGCTGGACACGGATACGACCCCCACGCTGGAGGGGGAGGACTGGCTGATGCACCACGGCTACGCGCAGGCCGAGGGCGTGGCCCACCTGGACCAGGTCCCGGAGACCGGCTGCCTCGTAGCCGTTGGCTACCCACGCTTCAAGGGTGGTGTGGGCGGCTTCGCCAGCTACGTCGCCATCTGCCCGGCGGGCTGGACGTCGGGGGTCTCCGTGGGCCAGATGCCGGAGGCACCGCTCCCCAGGAGCGACACGCCGCTGCACTGGGACTCGGCGCAGGGGATGCGGGTGCGAAGGTAGCGACGGGCGGGGTCGCGGCTTTGAGCGGCGGGGCCCGGCCATTCGGGACAAAGTGCGACAGCGCTCCGGGAGCCGGTCTGTCTCGATGTGTCCTAAGTAGTTCCACAACAAGTACTTGGGTCGCTACACCCTGACCGTGCCGGATGGTATGCGCCTTGCCCACCATCCGCGGCGGGGGGGCGGTATGTCATGGCTCTCCTCGTCTCGCGCCCGGGTCGGATCCACGATTCGATGGGTCCGGCGGATCCTCGCCGGCGGGACCCGGGCTCCGCAGCCACGCGGTGATGCCCCCACGGGATCGCCATCGGTAGGGAGAATCACATGAGGAGCTTCACGAAGTGCTGTTCCGCCGTCCTTCTGCTCACCACGGTCTGGATCGCCGGATGCCAGGATGCACAGACGCCCGTTCAGCCCGAGCCCGACGTGACCATGCAGGCGGCCAAGACGCCGCCGGGGCCCACGGTGATCGCGGCGCTGGACGAGGCCATCCAGGGGGAGTACTACCTGCAGGCCATGTACGCCCGGGCGTTGACCGATCTGGGGGAGGACGTCAAGCCGTTCTCCCGTGTGGCGAGGGCCGAAGACAGGCACATCGCGGCCTTGGCGAAGCGCTACACCAAGTACCAGATGGACGTCCCCGCGTCGAATTGGTCCGTGGATGATTTCGAGGTGTTCGACACCCGACTGGACGCCTGCGCCGCCGCTATTCTGGCCGAGACCCAAAACGGGGCTATGTATACGACCCTGCTCGCCACGGAGCTGCCCGCCAAGGTCGTGTCGGCCTTCACGACGCTGCAGGAAGCCTCGCTGGACAGTCACCTTCCGGCGTTCACACGCTGCAAGTGAGGCTGGTCCTCTTCGCCACCCGGGCGGAGCTCCTCCGGAGTCCGGGTGGCGAAGCGGATGTGGGTGCGATCCTCAGCGCAGCCCGAGGATCAGCGTGAGGTTCCCTCCCAGGATCTCCTTCTCACAGAGCTTGCAGGGCCAGGGCACCGGTTGACCCATGTCCAGAGCCGTCTGGATCGCCTGGACCTTCGGCGCGTCGGGCGCGAACCACTTCCACGAGACGCGGTCTCCCGAGAGAGCCGGCGTCCCCCCGTCCTTGGCCCAGCCGACCACGATCTGTCCGATGCGGCAGTCGGAGCCGTTCACGAGGCCACTCTGGCCACCGGGCTCGCCACCGCCGCCGGAGCAGCCTCCGCCGTCATCGTGGGTTGTGCTGCCGTCGTCGTGCGTGCACCCGCCGTCGTCGTGCGTGTCCCCGCCATCGTCGTGGGAGCACCCGCCGTCGTCGCCGGAACAGCCGCCTTCGTCGGAGTCGCATCCCTCCGATCCGTGGCCGCTTCCGCCGCAGGGCTTGGTGTCGGACGTCACGACCCCCAGGAAGCGGATCTCACCGGGGTTGGTGTCCTGGTCCTCCAGGCCAACCCAGGTCAGCGTCACGCCGATCTCCCGGTGGACGGTTCCGTCGACGTTCATCACGCGGTAGGTGAAGTTGCCCGGGCCGGGGCTGCCGGCCGCGACGTCCGGGAACGCCGCCACGGCCGCGTGGGCCATCCGGTCCGTTCCCTCCGGGGCTCCGGTGCCCTGACCTCCGGGCCAGACCAGGTCCACGTCCCCGACGAAGCGCGTGGTAGTGACGCGCCCCCCCTGGTGCGCGGAGACGGTGGCAGGGTCCCGTGCGTCGGGCTCCGGCGCGACGAGGACCATGTCCGTGCATGCAACCAGGCAAACGGCCAGGGCGAGGACCGTCGGCCCACCACCCGGGGCCCACATATTCCTATCCCTCATGACGACCTCCTTACGACCGCGGCCCCCTCCTCGCGAACGAGGAGGGGGCCCGTCGATGGCGAAGATGGATGTGCTATGGACGTCCGTGGCCGCCGCCACCGCCGCCTCCACCACCCCCGCGCTCGAGGATGAGGATGTCCATGTACGTGAGGTTGAGGTCGGTACGCAGCACGGCCGTTCCGCCGCCGCCCTCATCCGAAGACTCGGCGGCCGCCACGACTTCCTCTTCCTCGAGGGGAACGAGGATGTCGGTGACGCCGTCTACGAAGTAGGTGTTCAGCGTCGCGGTGCCGCACGTCTCGTCGAAGCTGAAGGTCAGCCGGTAGGGGCCGGCGCCTTCGTTGAGCTGCCGGACGTTCCAGGTGTAGCCGTAGATGATGCGGCCCTTCACGTTGATCTCGGCCGAGTAGTAGCCGGGGCCGTCGCCGCCCTCGTGCACCGAGCCGTTGAAGATGTGGGGATTGATCAGGTCGACCTCGTAGCCCTCGGGCTCCGTCCAGCCCTCTCCCGCCACCCAGATCAGGTCCGCCAGCGCCGGGTCGTCACGGTCGGTGAGGAGCTTCTGGATGGTGAGGCGGGCGCAGTGGGAGTAGACCGTGGCCTGGGTGCCCGGGCCGAGGAGGGGTGCGTCGCCCAGGTCGGTTCCCAGGCCGTGCACCTCGTTGATGCCCCACCCGTCGGTGTGACGCATCTGGTACTCGAGCATGGGCCAACCGTAGTCTTCGAGATCGCCCGCGGCCTGGTCCTCGAACAGCACGACCTCGGTGCGTACCTGGGACCGGGTGTACCAATCCACCGACTCCAGGTTGTCGCCCCAGTCGATCCAGTCCACGGAGATCGAACCGGACGGCCGGACGCCGTCCAGGGGCCAGTACTCGGCCTGCCAGATGTTGTTGTTGTCCTTCTGCAGCCAGGCCTTGGCCAAGGGCAGCGGATTGTCGGCGGCCGGCGTGCCGGCCACCAGGGTCAGGTCGACCGCCCCGGCGACCCCGTCGTCACACAGCTGGAGCCCGTCCGGATTCAGGATCGGATCGCCCTCGTCGGGGTCCGGAGCGCAGCTCGCGGGGGTAACGTCCGGGTCCGAGCCGTTGGTGCCCCACTGGTACCACCATTCACCGTGCAGATACGGCACCATTCCCACGGTCCCGGGGAGGGTCTTCGTGACCCCCTCGGCCCAGATCACCGGATAGGAGAGGTTGTTGACGCCCGTTTCCGGGGTCGGCTTGCCGCCACCACCACCACCACCCTTCGCGGCCTGCATCACCGGCTCGTCCGCCGGCCCCGTGGGGGTCTGCTGATCGGTGCACGCCCACACGAGGGCCGCACCCATCAGCAAGGGGAGTGTGAGGTTCTTCCTCGGATGACTCATGGTGCTCCTCCAGAGCCAGGGACCGACGCGCCCGTCGGCCCAGTCGCGGTGTTCCGGCACCCGCCTGCCGTCCCGGAGGCCCACCGTAGTTGCCGCGGCGCGGGTCCGAAGGTCGGCCCACAGGAGAGGACGGCCGCATGCGCCGGGGCGGAGGGGGGAGGCCCGCGGCCCGGAAGCGCGGGCTGAACCGTCCTTGTTCGGGGTTGGAGCAAGCGCCGTTCCCCCCGGTCCGGATGGCCACGAATACTGATAA
>JASFRY010000468.1:0-4054 GCA_050114675.1 Gemmatimonadota bacterium
GGCGGCGCTGGTGGTGGCCAAGCTCATGGTGCCAGAGAAAGAGAAGCCGGAGACCGCCGACACGCTGGAGGTCAGCGTCGAGCGGCCCGACGTGAACACCATCGACGCGGCGGCCCGGGGGGCCTCGGAAGGGCTCTACCTCGCCCTGAACGTGGGGGCCATGCTCCTGGCGTTCGTGGCCCTCATCTTCATGTTCAACGGCTTCCTGGGATGGGCGGGCGGTCTGGTCGGCATCCAGAACCTCACACTGGAGCACATCCTGGGCTGGGTGCTCTCCCCCCTGGCGTGGCTCATGGGGGTGAGCTGGCACGATGCGCCCATCGTGGGATCGCTCATGGGCATCAAGACCGTGCTCAACGAGTTCTACGCCTACCTCCAGCTCGCGTCGACGCTGGGGCAGGGGCCCGTCCTGCAGCCGCGGAGCATCATCATCGTCACGTACGCGCTGTCGGGCTTCGCCAACTTCTCGTCCATCGCCATCCAGCTCGGCGGCATCGGCGGCATTGCGCCCTCGCGCCGCCACGACCTTTCCCGTCTGGGCCTCCGCGCCATGATCGGCGGGTCCATCGCCGCGTTCATGACGGCCACCGTGGCCGGGATGATCCTCTAGCGCTCCCTTCGTCCAACGTGTCCTCCCTTCCCGATATCCAGGCCGCCGCGGCCCTCCTGAGGGACCGGCTCTCCGCACCTCCCCAAGCCCTCCTGGTCCTGGGCTCGGGCCTCGGTCATCTGGCCGACGCCGTGGCCGATCCCGTGGTCATTCCCTTCCAGGAGCTCCCCGGATTTCCCCCGTCGGGTGTGGAGGGGCACGACGGACGCTACGTGGCGGGGGAGCTTCGAGGTCGCCAGGTGCTCATCCAGAGTGGCCGCTACCACGTGTACGAGGGACATCCGCTGGAGGTGGTCGCGGCGCCGGTGCGGACCGCGGCGGCGCTTGGGCTGCCGAGGATCTTCCTCACCAACGCCGCGGGCGGGGTGAACCCCGAGCTCGATCCCGGGGACGTGGTGCTCCTTCGCGACCACATCAACTTCATGGCCCGCACCCCGCTCATGGGTCCCACCCGCGAGGGGGAGGTGCGCTTCCCCGACATGAGCGAGCCCTATGACGCGTCGCTCCGTGCGCTGGCGCTGCGGGTGGCCGAGGAGGAGGGCATCGCTCTGCGGGAGGGCGTGTACGCCGCCCTCACCGGCCCGTCCTTCGAGACGGCGGCCGAGGTGCGCATGCTGGGAATGCTGGGGGCGGACGTGGTGGGCATGTCCACGGTGCCCGAGGTGCTGGTCGCGCGGGCTCGGGGCATTCCCTGCATGGCCCTCTCCATGGTCACCAACAAGGGAACGGGGCTGACCTCCCAACCGCTCTCCCACCGGGAGGTGCAGGAGGTGGGGCTCCGGGCGGGGCGGGACGTGGGGAGGATCCTGGAAGGTGTGGTGGCGCTCCTCCCCCCTCACTCCACGGACGCGAAGTGATTCACCGGCCCGTGCCCCCGTCCCAGCCCCGGGGCCGACGCGATGGCGCGGCCCACCCAGCGCACGGCGCGCTCGGCGGCCAGGGGGAGGGGGTTGCCCAGGGCGAGGCCCGCCGCCACGGCGGAGGAGAGGGTGCAGCCCGTGCCGTGGGTATGCCGGGTGTCCAGCCTGGGCTTCCGCCACACCGCTTCCCGGGTGCCGTCCCAGAAGACGTCCACCGCGTCGCCCATGAGGTGGCCGCCCTTCACCAAAGCGGCGCCGGCGCCCAGATCCACCAGTGCCCGGGCGGCGCGGCGCATATCGTCCAGGGACTCCACGCGCAGGTCCGTGAGGATACGCGCCTCGTGGAGGTTGGGCGTGACCAGGGCGGAGAGGGGGACGAGCTCCCGGACCAGGGACGCCTCGGCGTCAGCGTCGAGGAGGCGGTCTCCGCTGGTTGCCACCATGACCGGGTCCAGGACGTAGTTCCGGAGCCGATGGCGCCGGATGGCGTCGGCCACCGTATCCACCAGCGCCGCCGTCGCCAGCATTCCGGTCTTGAAGGCCGCCGGGAAGAGGTCCTCCACCACGCAGTCGATCTGGTCCGCCACCACGTCCAGGGGAACGGGGTGCACGGCACGGACGCCCAGGGTGTTCTGCGCGGTGATGGCGGTCACGGCGCTCGTGCCGAAGACGCCGAATGCTTGGAACGTCTTCAGGTCTGCCTGGATTCCCGCCCCTCCTCCGCTGTCGCTGCCGGCGATGGTGAGGGCGATGGCTCGACCGGGCTCTCGGGGCGTGGCGCTCACTTCCTGTTTCCTGCCGGGCGTTTGGGTCTCGAGGAGCATGAAAGGTGGAGGAAGGGGTGGCTCTGAGCCAGCGTCGGCGACGGATCGTGGGACGTCTCCAGCAGCGGAAAACCCGCGAGCGGGAGGGCGCCGTGCTCGTGGAGGGCGTCCGGGCGGTGACCGAGGCGCTGGCGGCCGGGGCCACGGTGCGCTTCGGCGTCACGTCCCCCAGGCTGGAGGGTCTGCAGGACGGGACGGAGCTCCGTCAGAGGCTCTTCGACACCGGGGTCGATCTGGGCCTGGTGGACGACGCCGAGATGGAGGAGATCACCGACACCGAGCACCCTCAGGGAATCGTGGTGGTGTGCGACCAGCCGTCGCCGGACGAGACGCTCCTCCGGGCCGGCGGCCGCTACCTGGTGCTGGACGCCGTCCAGGATCCCGGCAACGTGGGCACGCTGATCCGCGCCGCGACGGCGTTCGCGCTGGACGGCATCGTCGCCCTGGACGGCACGGCCGACCCGTGGGGGACCAAGGCCGTGCGGGCCTCGGCGGGGATGGTCTTCCGGCAGAACGTCCTCTGCGCGGATGCCGAACGCGCGCTGGGACTCCTTTCGGAGCGGGGGCTTGCCATCCTGGTGGCCGACATGGCCGGCCGGGACGTGGCGTCCCTCCCGCGCCCCGACGGGTGGGCCCTGGTGGTGGGCAACGAGGGGGCCGGCGCCCGGGCCGCGCTGGCGTCGGCGGCGCACGCCACGGTGCGGGTCCCCATGCCGGGCCCCGCCGAGTCCCTCAACGTGGGGGTGGCGGCGGCGGTCCTGTTGTACGCACTGATCTGTACGCCCTGACAGGAGAAGAATCGGGTGCTCCTCGAGACGTGGCTGAGCGCGGTGGTCGCAGGTCTCTTCGGATTGGCCGTAGGCTCGTTCCTGAACGTCTGCGCGTTCCGTTGGCCCGTGGAGGAATCGGTGGTCTCACCCCCCTCCCACTGTCCCCGATGCCGGGAGCCGGTCCGCTGGCACGACAACATCCCCGTGGTGAGCTGGCTGGTGCTCCGGGGCCGCTGTCGCTGGTGCAAGGAGCCCATCTCCATCCAGTACCCCCTGGTGGAGCTGGCAACGGGGTTGGTGTGGGCCGGCGTATTCGCCGCGCACGGGCTCTCGTGGGAGGCGCTGCGCGGAGCGCTCTTCCTCACCATCCTCTTCGGGATCTCCCTGAGCGACGCCCGCTTCTACATCATACCCGACGAGTTCTCCGTCGGCGGGGCCGTCCTGGGCGTGGCCCTTTCCTTCCTGCCCGGGGGTGTGGACTGGACCTCCTCGGTGGTGGGGGCCGCCGTGGGCTATGGGTTCCTCTGGCTGGTGGCCGTAGGTGGAACGTGGGTCATGAAGCGCCTGTTCCCCGGGCGGCTGGAGGAGGCGGGCGTGGACCGCGCGATGGGTGGGGGAGACATCAAGATGATGATGATGGTGGGTGCCTTCGTGGGTGTGTGGGGGGTGGCCGAGACCATCTTCCTCGGATCGCTGCTGGCGCTCCTGGTCTTCGGGCCTGCAGCGTCGTTCTCCAAGCGCCTCATCCCCCTCGGGGTCTTCCTGGCGGCGGCGGGCGCCGTGACGTACGCGTGGGGTCAGCCGATCCTCGCCTGGTACATGACGAAGGTCGTGGGGATGCCCATGTGAGGAGGACCGTTGTTCGGGGCTGGCGGGGTCCGGGTAGGGGAGAGGGCCAGGGCGACCCGACGGCTCAGGGGTCCGAACAGTCGCGCTGGTACCCGCACCGGGTGCACACCAGCTTGCAATGGCGGTCGAGCATGGGTGCGC
>JASFRY010000469.1:0-4048 GCA_050114675.1 Gemmatimonadota bacterium
CCCGCCGACGCGATGACCAGGGCGTTGTTCGTCGTGGCGTAGGCGATGGCGTCCTTCTCGGCCTGGGACTCGGAGCTCCCGCCCAGGCTCATGTTCATGGCCACCACGCCGTCGTCGGTGGCCGCGATGATCGCATCGACGATGGCGCTGGTGGGGCATCCGATGGCGCCGCACACACGGTAGACGTATACGGTGACGTTCGGAGCGGCGCCGGCCACGCCGGCCACGCCCACGGTGTTCCCCACCATCGTGCCGGTGGTGTGGGTCCCGTGGCCTTCCGTGTCCGTGGGATCGCTGTCGTTGTCGTAGTAGTCCGAGCCGGCAACGAGGTGGGCACCTCCCTGGAACTGCTCGTGGTTGAAGTCCACGCCGGTGTCGATGCTGGCGATGGAGACGGGGCCGCCACCGGAGGCATACCCTTCGATGTTGTCCTCGTCGGCGTCGTTGGTGGAAAGATAGCTGGACACCGGCTGGCCCTTGTTCTTGCCCCGGGTGAAGTCGATGGTGAGCCCGCCGGGGTTGTAGAACGCCCACAGACGCGGATCGATGGAGGTGGTCTGCCGGAGGTAGTCGGGCTCGGCCCACACGACGCGGGCGTCGGCGCCGAGCCGGGCCGCCAGGGCACGCTCGCTGCCCACGGCGCCGCGGTACATGACATAGCCCCGGGTGACGCGGCCGAGGGCGAGGCCGTGGGACTGGCCGACGGCTGCGGGATCGGCTCCGTCCTGGAGCCGGGCGAGAACGAGACCCGCCATGACCCGCTCCCCTTGCTGGCTCACGGTGAAGCCGGGCTGGACGGAGGCGGACGAGGCGTCAGGGGGGGCAACGGGCTGGTCGGAATCCTGACATGCGGCCAGGAGGGCCACGGCTGACAGGGCGGCCAGCGGAAGGGTACGACGCATGCGGTGGTACTCCGTGATCGAGGAAGACTCTGCCAGTCCGGACGGCGAGATACCCCTTCCACACACGTCGACCACCCCGGACCCGCCAGACCGGGACACTCTTCCAACGTAGGACCGGTCGCGGCACGAGGACAACGATTGTGTTTTCCGGGTCCCGATCCCCTTGCGTTCCCCCGGCGATTCCCCGAAATCAGGTGATCGTATGCTTGTACGTCCCATCGGCCGGTCGTCCCTCCCCTGGCCTCTCGACCCTAGAAGGGAGCAAGGACCTTGACCAACTCATCGGCGGCATCCGTGCCCGGCCAACCCAAACAGGACGGGTTCTTCGGGCACCCCAGGGGGCTGGCGACCCTCTTCTTCACGGAGATGTGGGAGCGCTTCGCCTACTACGGCATGCGGGCCCTCCTCATCCTCTTCATGACCGCCACCACCACCAACATGGTGATGTCGCCGGACGGGACGCCCCTCCGGTCCAACCCCGGTCTGGGGTACGACGTAGCCACGGCCACGGCCATCTACGGGCTCTACGTGGGATTGGTGTACATCCTCACCCTCCCTGGTGGCTGGGTCGCGGACAACCTCTGGGGCCAGCGCAAGGCTGTCTTCGTGGGTGGGTGCTTCATCGCCGCGGGCCAGCTCAGCATGGCCCTGCCCTTCGAGTTCACGTTCTTCCTGGGGCTGTTCTTCATCATCCTGGGAACAGGCCTGCTGAAGCCAAACGTGAGCACGGTGGTGGGCGAGCTCTACCCCGAAGGTGGCGCCCGGCGGGACGCGGGGTTCAGCGTCTTCTACATGGGAATCAACCTGGGCGCCTTCATCGGCCCGCTCCTCACCGGCTTCTTCGGTGAGAACTACAACTGGCACTACGGGTTCGGCATCGGCGCCCTGGGTATGATCCTGGGGCTGGTCCAGTACAAGATGGGCGACAAGTACCTGGGCGACGCGGGCTACCTCAAGGGCGACAACTCGCCCGAGGAGCTGGCGTCCAGGAGCCGCAAGTTCTACGGGAGCTTCCTGGGCGCGCTGGCCCTGGTGGTGGTCTTCGGGGTCATGGTGGCCAAGGGGATCATTCCCATCACGCTGACCGAGATCGCCGAGTACATGGTGTGGATCGTGCTCGGACTGGTGGCACTCTACTTCATCTACCTCTGGGTCTTCGGAGGACACTCGGCGGAAGACAACAAGCGGTTGTTCGTGATCTTCTGGCTCTTCCTGCTCATCGCCGTCTTCTGGTCCGGGTTCGAGCAGGCGGGGACGTCGTTCAACCTGTTTGCCCGGGACCTCACCAACCGGAACGTATTCGGCTGGCTCATGCCGGCGTCGTTCCTACAGTCGGTGAACCCCGTCTTCATCATCATCGGGGCGCCCATGTTCGGGTCGCTCTGGCTCTTCCTGGACCGGATCCACGCCAACCCTCCGCTTCCGCTGAAGGCGGGCCTGGGCCTGGTGTTCCTGTCGGCCGGCTTCTTCGTCATCGCGTGGGGCGCGGCCAACGCCAGCGCCGACCACCTGGTGACGCCCGCCTGGCTCGTGGTGACCTACGCGCTGCACACCACGGGTGAGCTGTGCATCTCGCCCATCGGGCTGAGCGCCATCACGAAGCTGTCGCCCCAGAAGCGTGTGGGGCAGATGATGGGTATCTGGTTCGTGGGTGCCGCCTTGGGCAACGTCTTCGCGGCGCTGGTGGCCGGACGCCTCGAGAACCTCCCGCCGGCGCCGCTCTTCCGGCAGGTGGCTATGACCGTCGGCGTCGTTGGGCTCGTGGCGGTCCTGGTGAGCCCCGGCGTCAAGAAGCTCATGGGCGGTGTGAAGTAGCGACCACCTGGCCGGCGCGTGCCGGCGAGGGAACGTCGAAGCGCCCCGGGGAGTCGTCCCCGGGGCGCTTCTTCGTGGAGGATCGGGTGGATGTCGCCGGTTCCGGCGTCATCCGCCCCGGGCAGGGTCAATCACCTGCGGCCCCCTCGGGTGCCGGATCGAGCATTCCGGTTCCGGGCTCGCCGTGCTCCTCGTCGGGCTCGGCCGCGGCCCGCTCCGGGAAGAGGCGCTCGTACTCGAGAGGGTGTTCGTGCTTGAGGCGCGCCACGTCCATCTTCCCCGTGAAGATGGTGGTGTCCAGCGGGAACACCTCGGGCCGGAAGATCACGCCGTAGGAGTGCCAGAGGATGATCACCAGCACCGCGAAGGTGGCTTCCAGGCCGTGCATGACCCGCGCGGCCGCGACCACGATGCCGGGGAGCACCTGGGTGACGAGCTCGGGGAACATGAGCAGGAGGCCCGTGCTGCTCATCACGATCCCGCCCAGGAAGAGGCCCCAGTACTCGAACTTCTCGGAGAAGTCGAACTTGCCCACCTTGGGCATGCGCTCCCCCAGAAGGTAGTGCCGGAAGGTCTGCAGGATATCCTCGAAGTCCTTCCGGGTCGGGACCATGACCGGGAGCTTGTGTTTCCGCACCGCACGCATCACCGCGCTCAGCACGTGGCTGATCATGAGCGCCAGGAAGATGACCCCCGTCGTGCGGTGGATGATGCGGGTGGTGCCGATGCCGCCGAGGAAGTCGATGATGGCGCGGGCCGCGCCCAGGTCGGGACGGGTCTGCGGGAGTCCCGTGACCACCAGGATCATGAAGGTGGCCATGGCCCCGAAGTGCTCCCAACGGTCCCGCAGGCCGAACCGCGTCACCGTCTCGGCTTCGGGAACGTCCTGCTTGCGGAGCCGGGCCAGGAGGCGCTTCACGCCGTCGGTCTTCATGACCCGGGCGCCCTTCCTGCGCTGATCCACCAGGTGGAAGGCGATGGTCAGGAAGAGGCCACCCAGCATGAAGGGGATCAGGAAGTAGTAGAACATCCTGACCAGCCATACGAGGGCCTGGTTGTCGGGGCCCACCGGGTCGTGACCCAGCCAGGCGCCTGCCAGCCGCTCGTCGCCGTCTTCATGGCAGCGCTGGCACACGTTCGCCACCACGTCCGACTCGGTCCACCCTACGTCGTGGGCGCCGTGGCAGTCCGCGCACACCAGGACCTCCGGGTAGGCCGCGTTCTTCTTGGCATGGGCCAGGAACTCCATGGTCTGGCCGTGGAAGTCGTCGGTGTAGGACTCGGTCACCGTCTCCGGAAGACCGTACTTCGTGATCTTCATGCCCTCGGAG
>JASFRY010000470.1:0-4044 GCA_050114675.1 Gemmatimonadota bacterium
CTCGCGGTGGTGGTAGTGAGCACCATGGCGGCATGGCTCCCGGCTCGGCGGGCCGCCTCCGTAGACCCCGTGCGCGTCCTGAAAGACGAATAGCGCCGCAGGTAAGCTCGGAGCTTCTTCTCCACGGACCGTGGCTGAGGGGATGCCCACTTGTGCCGCCCATCGCCCCGGCAAGATTGGGTGACTCGGAGTTCGTCCAAGAGGCCGTGGAAGACGTACGGCCGTTGCTATCGGAAATGATCGATCCGTGGGACCGCTACCTTCTCGTCGGCGGGTACCCTCAGGCGGTTGAGTCCGAGTTGACCACCCCACAGGGGGGTGCGGACGCAGCGTTGCGCGACGCACTGTGGGACGTCATCCACGGAGATGCCTTCGAGGGTTCGGAGTTGAGCCCAACTCAAACTCAAATCATCCTCCGATCCATCTTCGCCGCGCGTCCATCGCGTTTCCGGTCCACCGCGAGCAAGGATTGGCGCCGCGACCACGGGCGCAAGCGAACTGGTCGAAATCCGTGAACCGAAGCTGGGGCCGCTCGGGTAGCGCCTGGGGGTCTGCCGTCGTCCGAACGGCGTGTCCCGAGAGGGTGTTGAGGCGGCGTGACGGTCGGGGGTCGTTGAACGAGTTCAGTGGCACTCAAGCATCGGCCGTGCGATGGCCCACTTCCTTAGGGCCCCGCTGCCCATCGGGTTTGCCGCTGGGCGGCTCCCTCCAAGCATCGAGCGCGGCATCCGAAAGCGAAACGGTCAGATCGCCCCGCCCCACGGAGGCCGGCTTCGTACGCAGCCCGATTCCGTACCCACGCCTCGACTTGCCCGCGAGCCGTCCTTCCCCGAGTCTCATCCGAAACGAGCCATCCCAGGTGCCTTCGGAGCCCTCTCTCATGACGCGTCCGCGCCCGACGACCCATACGCCGATCATCGCCTGCCTCGCCCTCCTCCTGGCTTCCCTCGCCGGACCGTCACCGGCCACGGCCGCGCCCCGGGTGCCCACACCATCCGACACGACCGCCCCGGGGCCCCTTCCCGGCCTCCGGTGGCGCACGATCGGTCCGGCGGTCATGGGCGGGAGGATCTCGGACATCGCGGTGAACGAGGCCCGGCCCTCCACCTTCTGGGTGGGCACGGCCAGCGGAGGCGTGTGGCGCACCGACGACGGTGGCACCACCTGGCAAGCGCAATTCCAGCATCAGCGCACCGCATCCATCGGCGACGTGGCCGTGGCGCCCTCCAACCCCAACGTGGTGTGGGTGGGCACCGGCGAGCGCTCGAACCGCCAGAGCTCCGCCTGGGGCGCCGGGGTCTTCCGTTCCCTGGACGGGGGGAAGACATGGAAGGACGTCGGGCTCACCGAGACCCGCCATGTGTCGCGCATCGTCATCGACCCCCAGGATCCGGACGTGGTGTATGTCGCTGCCATGGGTCACCTGTGGGGGCCCAACGAGGAGCGGGGAGTCTTCCGCACCAAAGACGGCGGAGAGACGTGGGAGAAGGTGCTGTACGTGGACGAGAACACCGGTGCCATCGACCTGGTCATGGACGCCCGGGACCCGCAGACCCTCTTCGCCGCCACATACCAGCGTCAGCGTACGGCGTGGGGGTACAACGGCGGAGGACCCGGTAGCGGGATCTGGCGCACGCTGGACGGCGGAGAGCACTGGGAGCGCCTCACCGAGGGGCTCCCGTCCGGCGACAAGGGACGCATCGGCCTCGACGTGTACCGCCGCGACGGCAACCTGGTGTACGCAATCGTGGAAGCCCGGACCCGGGCCGGCTACGGTCCCACCGAGTTCGGCGGCGAGATGGTGGGGGGCATCTACCGCTCCACCGACCGGGGCGAGACGTGGGAGCACCTGAACCCCCTCAACGAGCGCCCGATGTACTTCAGCCAGATCCGCGTGGACCCGAACGATCCCTCGCGGATCTACGACGGCGGCCGGCCCCTCTACATCTCCGATGACGGCGGACGCACGTTTCGGCGGGACGGAGCCGAAGGCGTCCACTCCGATATCCATGCGCTGTGGATCGACCCGTCGGACTCGGACCACCTCCTGTTGGGCACCGACGGCGGCGTCTACATGTCTCGGGACCACAGCCGGAACTGGCGGCATCTGAACCGCATCCCCATCGCCCAGTTCTACGAGATCACCGTGGGCAGCGACGACCCGTACACGGTGTGCGGGGGACTCCAGGACAACGGGAGCTGGTGCGGCCCCAGCCGGACGTACTCGGAGCGGGGCATCCTCAACGCACACTGGCGGCAGATCCTGGGCAGTGACGGGTACTACACGAGCCTGGATCCCGACGACCCCACGGTGGTCTACGCTGAGGGCGAGGGCGGTGAGGTGGAGCGCATCGATCGGGAGACCGGTGAGGGGGTGGCGATCCGGCCGGTGCCGCGGCAGCGCCCGGGCGCACCGGCGGACCGCGACGACTACGACGTGAACTGGAACACGCCGGTGGTGACGTCTCTCCACGATCCGGCCACGCTGTACTTCGGCGCTCAGGTGCTGCTGCGCTCCACGGACCGGGGCCGCACGTGGGAGGAGATCAGCCCGAACCTCACCCGGAAGATCGACCGGGACACGCTGCCCATCATGGGCGTCCTGGGCTCGGACATCAAAATGGCGCGCAACGACGGCACGGCGGCCTTCGGGACCATCACCACCATCGGCGAGTCGCCCCTCCGCGACGGCCTCCTCTACGTGGGTACCGACGACGGCAACGTGCAGCGCACCCGCGACGGCGGCCGGAGCTGGACCGACATCACCCCGTCGGTGCGCGGGCTTCCCGACGGCTATTGGGTGAGCCGCGTGGTACCGTCGGGAGCGCAGGAAGGAACGGTATATCTCAGCGTCGACGGACACCGCTCCGACGACTTCCGTCCCTTCGTGCTGCGCAGCGACGATTACGGCGAGAGCTGGGAGCTGGTGGTGGACGGGCTCCCGGCGTGGTCGGTGAACGTGGTCACCGAGCACCCCGACAACCCATCGCTCCTCTTCGCCGGTACCGAGGTGGGCGTATGGGCTTCGCTGGACCGGGGCGACCACTGGTTCCCCCTGGATGAAGGCATGCCCACGGTGCCGGTGGACGACATTCTGGTGCACCGCCGGAGCGGCGACCTGGTGGCCGGAACCCACGGCCGGGGCATCTGGATTCTGGACGACGCCAGCGCCCTGGCACGCCTTACCCCCGACGTGGTGGCCGAGGCGGCCCACCTGTTCCCGGCGCGTCCCGCCCGGCTGGTGAACCTCCACGGCATGATGGGAGGCGCCGAGCCCTCGGCGTACGCCGCGCCCAACCCACCCGAGGGCGCCCTGCTGCGCTACTGGGTCGGTGCCGCGAACGGGGAGGACAGCGTACACCTCGAGCTGAGCAACGCGTCCGGCCGCACGGTGCGTACGCTGGCGGGGCCCGGCACGCGGGGTCTCCACCAGGTGGTGTGGGATCTCCGCTGGCAGCCCGCCGACGGAGTCGGGGGGGACCCAGGCCCTGCGGTGCTGCCCGGGAGCTACACCGTGCACCTCGAGGGCGTCGGCGTCGGCGACGTGCCCGGCGTGGAGGTCCAGGTCCAGGCGGACCCGCGGATCCGCATCGCCCGCTCAGATCTGGAAGCCCGCCAGGAACTCCTCATGGCGTGGTACCGCATCGCCGGCCCCGTGAGCCGCGCAGTGGACCGGTCCCAGGGGCTGACGCAGTGGCTACGCGAGGTCCAGGCGCGGCTGTCGGCGGACGACGCCGACGATGCCCTGGTTCAGCAGGTGCGAAGCGTTCGCCAGCAGGTCGACTCCGTCGCCAACCTTCTGCGCCGCCAGGTGGCGCAGCGGGGCGCAGGCACCGCCCGGGACGTCCGGAACGCCACGGCAGCGCCCACGGAAGACCAGCGGTGGGTCATGGACCAGGTGCAGCAGGAAGCACCCCCAGCGGTGGAAGCGCTGAACCGGCTTCTCACCCAGGTGGTGCCGCCGCTCGTGGACCGGCTCCAGGACGCCGGGCAGGGGCCTGTGGACCTCAGCCCCGTGACGGTGCCGGGGAGGTAGACGCTCCC
>JASFRY010000471.1:0-4030 GCA_050114675.1 Gemmatimonadota bacterium
TCGAAGAGCACACGGGGGACTTCGAGGCCGGAACCGAGCTCTGGGAGCTCCCCATGCGGTGGGCCCTGGTGGTCACGGGAGCGGCGTACCCACGCCAGGCCCGTGACATGGAGCGGGTGCTGAGCAGCGCCCTGCAGGTGACACGCGACGCCCTCGACCCAACGGCGGTGGCCGACGCCGTGGCCCAGGTGGAGCGGGAGACCCTCCTCCGTGCGCGCACCCCCTCGGGGTTGGTGTCCGTGGTGGGACGTGCCGTGGATGCCGGCGGAGACCCCGCCGCAGCAGCGCGGCAGCTCGACGCCCTGCATCGCGTGGACGCTGCGAGCCTGCGGGCGTTTCTTACAGGGCTCCTCGATCGGGGGCCCTCCACGGCGGAGGTGCGGCCGTGACGCGGCCGGCGTTGGTGCTGGCGTGCCTGGTCGCCGTGGTCCCGGCGCCTCTCGGCCTCTCCGGCCAGACCACCTCCCCCGCCACGCCCCGGGAGCCCGCGCCCTCGGCCGACGCGGAGCAGGCCTACGGCCTCCGCGCCGTGTCGTCCCACGTCCACGGGACGGCCGTGGCGGTGGCGCTTCGCCTCCCGGCAGGCTCACAGGACGACCGGGAAGGGCTGGAGGGAACGGCTTGGCTCCTGGCACACGTCCTGGAAGACCAGGCTGCCCGGGCCCTGGAGCCCTCCGACGCCGTGCTGCGCGCCGCGCCCGGACGTGCGTCCACCGTCTTCACCCTCCTGGCCCTCCCGGACGAGTGGGAGGCGGCGTGGGCGAAGGTGGACTCGGTGCTCTTCGCCGCCCCGGTGGATTCGGCGTACGTCGCCGCCCGGAAGGCTGAGATCCTGGACAACCTCCGCTTCGAGCGAGGGTCCCCGGTACGGGACTTCGAGCGTGAGGCGGCCGGGATGCTGGGCGAGCCCGGAAGCCCCTTCGTGCGGCCTCCCCGGGGCACCGAAGCGTCGGTCGCGAAGGTGACCGCGGGGAGCCTCGAGTCGTACCGCCGTTCCTTCTACCGAAGGGAAGCGGCGGCACAGGCCGTGGTGGGTCCGGTGGAGCCGACGATGTTCGAAGAACCGGCAGCGCCGACGGACTCGGCGGCGTCCGCCGACGTCGCCCCGGACTCCGTGGCTCCGCACCCGTCGCTCGCATCCCCGGACTCCATGCGTCCCGACACGTCGCTCGCGGCTCCGGACTCCCTACGTACAGACATGTCGCTCGCGGCCCCGGACTCGGCGACCGGGGCCGGGGAGCGGGCATGGTCCGTGGGACGTCGGGTCGCGCAGGTGAGCGACGTCACCAGCGCGTGGGTCTCCGTGGACTACCCGGCACCGCGGGCCCTCCCCCGCACCCAGCTCGAGCTGGTGGCCCACCTTCTCGAAGAGGAGCTGGATCCCACGCCACCCGACCCCGATCGGTACGACGTGGACGTGCGCATCGTGGACGCCCCGGGGGGACCGGTGCTGGTGGTGGAGGCAACCGTCTTTCCCGAAGCCGCCGGTCGATGGGAGGCCCGCATCCTGGACGCCCTGGCGCAGATCCGCGACAACCCCATGCCCGAGGACTTCTTCAGCTGGCGGCGACGACGATTCAGGACCGCCCGCCTCTTGGAGGAGGCGGCGCCGGAGAAGGAAGCCGCCCGAATGACGGCGGACCTCCTCCGAACGGGCCGCGTGAGGGATCTGCCGATGGAGATCTGGAGCCTGGACGCGGCGACCCTCCAGCGGGCCGCCCGAGTGCTGGGAGAGCCACGGATCTTCATCCTGGGCCCCGACCTCGGACAGAACGGCAGCGGGCGATCCGGTCGCTGAAAAGGGTGCGGAAGAAGGTGCGAAGACCTTAGATTGCCGCCCAGAAGAAGCTGTCTCGAGAACCGAAGGGCCTTGCGCAATGGGCGCCGGCGGCCATTGTTGATGCCCGCCCGGAGGCATGATACCTTCGTGCGATTCCATTTCCGGACCGAGCGATGGAGTGCGACATGAGGCGTTGGAAACTTCCTGCCGTGACTGTGCTGGCACTGGCGGCGGCGGCCTGCGGACCCGCCCGGGTGGTCGTCAATGTAGAGGTCCAGACCGAGACCCCCGACGGCGCCACGGTGTCGCAGCCCATCAGCGACATCCAGGTGGAGATCCTCCCCTTCGACCGTGATGCCGTGTTCGACTCCCTGGAGGCGGCATACTCGACCCCGCAGCCGCCGATCCCCGAGGCGCTGCTCGCCAAGCGGGAGGAAGTGGCCCAGGCCCAGAAGACGTGGCAGCAGGCCACCAACAGGTGGAACACTCTCCGTGACACCCTGCAGAAGATCACCGAAACCATGAAGCAGTACTCCCGGGGCGAGGCCCGTTACGTGGCCCTATTCCGGGAGTTCCAGGACTTCGATTCCCAACTCGGGCGCGTCGAGCGGGAGATGAATGACGCCTTCCAGAAGTTCGACACGCTCCAGAAGGAGACGATCCGCCAGTCGGATTCGGTTCGCATCCTCCGGGACAACTGGGCTGACGAGGCGTTCGCCGGGGTCGGTGACGTATTCGTCGCAAAGGAGCGGGAGTCGGGCCTCAAGGCTGCCGTGGACACCACCGATGCCAACGGCGTGGCCACCGCCGAGCTCAAGCCCGGCAAGTACTGGGTCACGGCACGATACGAGCTTCCGTATACCGAGCTGTACTGGAACGTCCCGGTGGACGTTACCCGGGGGGACCCGAACCAGGTTCAGCTTACACGGGCCAATGCGGAGGAGCGCGTGAAGCTCTAGCGAATCGCCACCCGATTCGCGGAATCACGGGCCGCCCCGGCGCATCGATGCGCCGGGGCGGCTTTCTTTCGCGCCGGGGTTCGGTATTCTCCTAGGAGCCCGTCCGAGTCCCACCTCACGGAGACATCGACCGCCATGGCACCGAGCCCGGCCCTGCATGTGGACAGCCGGGGGATCGGCTGGATCACCTTCGACGATCCCGAGCGCAAGCTGAACGTCCTCACCGAGGATGTCATGCGCCGCCTCGCCGAGATCCTGGAGGAGGTGCGCACGGCAGCCGAGGAGGGGCGCATCAAGGTCGTGGTCTTCCGAAGCGGAAAGGCCGACTCGTTCCTCGCCGGTGCCGACGTGGACGCCATCGCCTCCCTGGAGGATCCGGTGGAGGCGGAGAAGAAGATCCGGCAGGGCCAGGCCATCTTCATGGACGTGGAGACGCTGCCCGTCCCCACCGTCGCGGCCATCCACGGAATCTGCGTCGGTGGAGGCGTGGAGCTGAGCCTCGCGTGTCGACACCGTGTGGTGTCCGACTCGCCCAAGACCCGCCTGGGCCTCCCCGAGGTGCAGCTCGGCATCCTGCCCGCCTGGGGGGGCACGACCCGTCTCCCTCGCCTGGTGGGGCTCCAGGCCGCCCTGGATCTCCTTCTCACCGGGAAGCGGATGGACAGCCGGAAAGCGAGGCGCATCGGGTTCGCCGGCGCCGTGTTCCCCGCCGACCTCTTCCAGGAGAAGGTGGAAGAATACGCTCGGGCCGCCATCGCCCTTCCCGCGGGGGCGTCGCTGCCCAAGCGGGGCTTCACGGCCCGCCTGCTCGACGACACGGCTCCGGGGCGCCGCATCATCCTGGCCGCGGCCCGGAAGCGCGTGCGGGCGCAGACGGCAGGACACTACCCGGCGCCCATGAGGATCCTGGAGGTCCTGAAGCACAACCTGGGCCGCAGCGTCGAGAAGAGCCTCGCCGCCGAGGCCCGGGCGGCCAGCGAGCTGGTCGTGGGTTCGGTGTGCAAGAACCTGATTCACGTCTTCCACCTCCGCGAGGCCGCCCGAAAGGGCACCGGCGCTGCCGACCCCCGGGCCCATCCCGCCGAGGTGAAGCACATGGCGGTGGTGGGCGCCGGAGTCATGGGGGGAGGGATCGCCCATCTGGTGGCGGACCGGGGCATCCGGGTTCGGATGAAGGACATCCGGCACGAGGCCGTCACGGGCGGCCTGCAGCACGCCCGTTCCCTCTTCGACAAGGGCGTGAAGCGCCACAAGCTCACCCGCCGCGAGGCGGATCGCCGCATGGAGCTGG
>JASFRY010000472.1:0-4013 GCA_050114675.1 Gemmatimonadota bacterium
GTGGGCGTGCTTTCGGGGGGAGAGCGCAACCGCCTACACCTGGCCAAGCTGCTCAAGAGCGGCGGCAACGTCATGCTCCTGGACGAGCCCACCAACGACCTTGACGTGGACACGCTGCGCGCCCTGGAGAACGCCATCCTCGACTACGCCGGGTGCGTTCTGGTCATCTCCCACGACCGATGGTTCCTGGACCGTGTCGCCACGCACATCCTGGCCTTCGAGGGCAACTCGGAGGCTGTGTGGTTCGAGGGCAACTACCAGGAGTACGCCGAGGACCACCACCGCCGGGTGGGCGACGAGGCCGACCGGCCCCACAGGGTGAAGTACCGGAAGCTGGTGAGGTAGGAGCGACCGTCATGACCAAGCTCTCGTTTCCCAAGGAGAACCTCCGGATCCTCCTCCTCGAAGGCATCCACCGGTCGGCCGTGGAGACCTTCCGGAGCCACGGCTACACCAACGTGGAGCTCCTCCCCGGGGCTCTGGACGAAGACGAGCTGCTGGCCCGCATCGCCGACGTGCACGTCATTGGGATCCGCTCGCGCACGCGGCTGACGTCCAGGGTGCTGGAGGCAGCGGACAAGCTCTTCTGCGTAGGCTGCTTCTGCATCGGTACCAATCAGGTCGCGCTGGACGATGCCCGCCGGGCGGGGATCCCGGTCTTCAACGCGCCCTACTCCAACACTCGATCCGTGGCGGAGTTGGTCATGGGCGAGCTGATCCTCCTCATGCGCGGCATCCCCGAGAAAGCTGCGGCCGCCCGCCTCGGCAACTGGCGCAAGACCGCCGCCCACGCCCACGAGATCCGGGGCAAGACCCTGGGCATCGTGGGCTACGGGCACATCGGCTCGCAGGTGTCGGTGCTCGCCGAGGCCCTGGGCATGCAGGTCCTCTTCTACGACATCGTCCCCAAGCTCGCCATCGGCAACGCGCGGCCCTGCTCTTCCCTGGAGGAGCTGCTGCGGCGGTCCGATGCCGTGACGCTCCACGTTCCGGCCACGGCCGAGACCGCGGGCATGATTGGAGAGAAGGAGATCCGTTCCCTCCGAGCCGGCTCGATCCTGCTCAACCTGGCCCGGGGCAACGTGGTGGACATCGACGCGTTGGCGGCGGCCCTGGACGACGGCCAGGTGCGCGGCGCCGCCATCGACGTCTTCCCCAAGGAGCCCGCCTCGCCCACCGAGGCCTTCGCGTCGCCGCTCCAGGCCTTCGACAACGTGATCCTGACGCCCCACGTGGGTGGGTCGACCCAGGAGGCCCAGGAGAACATCGGGGTCGAGGTGGCGGAGAAGCTGGCGCGATACTCGGACAACGGCACCACACTGGGTGCCGTCAACTTCGTGGAGGTGGCGCTCCCCTCCCACGCAGGCGCCACACGATTCCTTCACATCCACCGCAACGTCCCCGGTGTGATCGCCCACATCAACGAGGTCTTCTCGGAGCGCGGGCTCAACGTGGCCGCCCAGTACCTCCGCACCGACGGCGAGGTCGGGTACGTGGTGGTAGACGTGGACGGAGACCTGGACGGCGGCGTCGAAGTCCGTCGTGAGCTCGAGTCCATCGAAGGCACGGTGCGCAGCCGCTTCCTGATGTAGGACTGACCGAACCGACGGGCGCTGCCCGGGAGGCCGCCGACCCGGGCGGCTGCACCCTGCAGGCGCCGGTGGCAGACCTCACCGAGCCGCGAGCGTCTCCCGCACCGTCGCCGCGTGGATGGCCACCGTGTCCCGGGGATCGAGGGCGTATCCCCCGGCCAGGAGCACCGCCACCGGGACGCCGCGTCTTCGGAAGGTGTGCAGCACCGTCCGGTCCCGCTCCCGGAGACCTTCGGCGGTGAGGGCCAGTCCCCCGAGCTGATCGCGACGGTACGGGTCCGCGCCGGCCAGGTAGAGGACCACATCGGGCTCGTGCGCCTCTACGGTGGGAAGGTGCATGCGGAGGAGGCGCAGGTATGCGTCGTCTCCCATTCCGTTCCGGAGCCCCACGTCCAGGTCGGACGGAGGCTTGAAGAGGGGGTAGTTGTCCTGCTGATGCATGGACATGGTGAACACCCGTGGATCCCCGGCGAAGACCGCCGCCGTGCCGTTTCCCTGATGGACGTCCAGGTCCACCACCGCCACACGGCGCACCTCTCCCGACGACAGGAGCGCCGCCGCGGCGACGGCCACGTCGTTGAGGAGACAGAACCCCTCTCCGTGATCGGGAAAAGCGTGATGGAAGCCTCCGCCCACGTGGGGGCACGCGCCGCCCTCGAGGGACAGGCGTGCGGCCAGAAGGGTGCCCCCGCAGCACAGCTTCATGACTTCGGCGAGGTCGTCGCTGAAGGGGACCTCGAGCATGCGCTCCTCGGCCTCGCTGAAGTCGCCTTCGGCGATCTTCCCCAGGTACTCGGCGGTGTGGACGCGAGCCAGATCCTCCCCGGTGACCGGCTCGGGCTCCACGAAGGCTCCCTCGGACACGTCGCCGCGCTCGAGGAGGAGGGCCCGGACCCGCCGATACTTGGTCGTTGGGAAGACATGGGCGCCGATGTCCACCTCGTAGCGCGGGGACCAGACGACGGAAGGGGATGGGCCGACGGTCACGCCGGGACCTCCTGGGTCCCTCGATCGGGCAGCGGTCGGGGGGTATCCGGGGCGCTTCGGGGCTCCCGGGGAAGCTCGCCGTCGGTGAGGAGGGAGACGCCCGTACAGCAGAATATGCGCACGGCGACCGACTGGAACCGTCGCCGGCCGTCGCGGCGCGTCCCCGTTTGAACGGCCCGGGCCCGTTGATTCATGATGGCGCCTCGCTCCGCTTTCGCCGGCCCCGGTCCCATTCGAGACCAAGGCCGTTCCGGGATCTTCCCTACGCTACCCCGAACACCGGCGCCGGAGCCAGCGGGCGCGTGGTCCAGGCATTCCCCGAAGTTGCCCCCGCTCCGGGCTGCGCCGATTATGGGCCCTCGACCTCTTCCGGAGAGAATCATGCGCACGACCCTCCGCTTCGCTCTTGCGCTCCTCACCCTGCTGGGCACGACCCTGGCCGCCGCCCCGGCGGCAACCCCGCAACAGGCAGGAGCCGCCACGGCCACACAGGACAGCACGAAGAAGAAGCCCAAAGGCCTCCCCCTGGAGGCGACCCGGGACATCTCCTTCTCCACCGAAAAGGGCACGTGGATGTCGGTGGACGTGTCGCCCGACGGCACGACCCTGGTGTTCGACCTGCTCGGCGACCTCTACACCCTGCCCATGGCGGGTGGCACCGCGACGCGTCTCACCAGCGGCCTTCCCTACGACGCACAGCCACGCTTCAGCCCCGACGGCAAGACCATCGCCTTCGTGTCGGACCGGGACGGCGGCAACAACATCTGGACGATGTCGCTGGACGGCCGGGACACGGTGCAGGTGACCACGGGCAAGAGCTTCGAGTACGCGTCGCCGGAGTGGACTCCGGACGGAGAGTACATCGTGGCGTCCAAGGGCCGGCGCGTCGAGCAGCTCTGGATGTTCCACAAGGACGGCGGGGGCGGCGTCCAGCTCATCAAGAAGCCCGACAACCTGAAGACGCTGGGCGCGGCCTTCGGCAGCGACCCACGCTACATCTGGTTCGCCGAGCGCCAGGGCGACTGGCAGTACAACGCCATCTTCCCCCAGTACGAGATCGCCGTCTACGACCGGCGTACGGGCAAGCGCACCGTCATGACCGACAGGGTGGGCTCGGCCTTCCGGCCCACCCTGTCCCCGGACGGCAAGTGGATGGTGTACGGCACCCGGCTCGACGCCAAGACGGGGCTGCTCATCCGCAACCAGGAGACGGGCCAGGAGCGGTGGCTCGCCTACCCCGTCCAGCGTGACGACCAGGAGTCGGTGGCGCCGCTGGACGTGCTGCCGGGGATGAGCTTCACGCCCGATGGCCAGTTCGTGGTGGCGTCGTACGGCGGCGAGTTCTGGAAGATCCCCGTGGACGGAAGCGCGCCCACGAAGATCCCCTTCACCGCCGACGTGGACATGAAGCTGGGCCCGCTGTCCCGCTTCGAG
>JASFRY010000473.1:0-4007 GCA_050114675.1 Gemmatimonadota bacterium
CACAACGCCCGTCACGACACCCCCTTCGTGGCCCTCAAGCTTGCCACCACCCTGGATGGACGGATCGCTTCCGCTCCGGGACGGCGGACCCGCATCACCGGAGACGACGCCGACCGCGAGGTGCACCGCCTGCGCTCGGGCTTCGACGCCCTCATGGTGGGCGCCGGCACCGCGAGGACCGACGATCCCCGGCTCACGGTGCGGCTCGCGCCCCAGGGCCGGACCGCCCCGCGACGGATCGTTCTGGCCCCCTCCGCCGAGCTCGCCGAGGACGCCGCCCTGCTAAAGGACGCCGCGTCGGTGCCGGTCCACGTGTTCACCGGTGCCCATGCCCAGGAGGCCGAGCTCGAACGGCTGGAGGCTGCCGGGGCCCACGTCCACCCCGTGGCCGGGGACGTGCGCGGCCTGGACCTGGATGCGGTCCTGGCCGTGTGCCGGGATCTGGGAATCGGAAGCGTCCTGTGCGAGGGGGGAGCACGCCTCGGCGCATCCCTCCTCCGCGCCGGGCTCGCACGCAGACTCTATCTCTTCGTCGCGCCCATGGCCCTGGGGGAGGGGGGGGTGGCCGCCTTCGGCCCCGACGCCCCCGCGCTGCCGTGGGCGTCGTTTCGACCTGCCTGCCCGCCGCAGGCCCACGGGCGGGACACCCTCATCGTGCTGGACAGGGAGGATCCCTGATGTTCACGGGCATCATCGAGACAACGGGCCGGATCCGCCGGACCTCGGATCTGGATACGACGCGGCGCTTCGTTGTGGAGGCCCCGCCCTTCGCCGCCGAGCTGGCGCCCGGCGATTCCATCGCCGTGGACGGCGCGTGCCTCACCGCCGTGGAGGTGGACGGGGAGACCTTCGCGGTGGACGTCATCGGCACCACCCTGGAGCGCACCATCGCCGGCCGCTACGCTGAAGGCACCCGCATCAACCTGGAGCGCGCCATGATGATGAATGCGCGCCTGGATGGCCATATTGTTCAGGGACATGTCGATGGCGTCGGCCACCTCGAGCGCATTCTGGAGGACGGTGAGTTCTGGCGCATGGACTTCCGCATCCCCCCGGACGTCGCCGAAACCACGATCCTCCACGGCTCCATCGCCCTGAATGGCGTGAGCCTCACGGTGAGCGACTTCGTCGACGACGACGTGGTGCAAATCGGGATCATCCCGTTCACGTGGGAGCACACCAACCTGGGCACGCTGGAGCCCGGCGACCCGGTGAACGTGGAGGCGGACCTGATCGGGAAGTACGTGGGTAGGATCTTGGCTGTTCGGAGCGCCTGAGCGTGTCCGGGCTCCGAACCGGAAAGGGAATCTGATATGCCGTTCGACCGTGTCGAGGACGCCATCGAGGACATCCGCCAGGGGCGTATGGTCATCGTGGCAGACGACGAGGACCGGGAAAACGAGGGCGATCTGGTCATGGCGGCCGCAAGCGTCACGCCGGACCACATCAACTTCATGACCAAGTATGGGCGGGGGCTCATCTGTGTGACGCTCACCAACGAGCGTGCCAACGAGCTGGACCTCCCCCTCATGACCGAGGCCAACACCGACCCTCAGGGCACGGCGTTCACCATCTCGGTGGATGCCCACCGGCGCTTCGGCGTCACCACGGGGATCAGCGCCCACGACCGGGCGAAGACGGTGCAGGTCCTCCTGGACCCCCGTACCAAGCCCACCGACCTCCGTCGGCCCGGCCACATGCACCCCCTGCGCGCCAAGCCCGGCGGCGTGCTGCGGAGGGTGGGCCAGACCGAGGCGAGCGTGGACCTGGCACGTCTGGCGGGCTTCGAGCCCGCCGGGGTCATCTGCGAGATCCTCAACGAGGACGGCACCATGGCGCGCCGGCCCCAGCTCGAGGAGTTCGCGCGGGAGCACAACCTGCGCTTCATCACGGTTGCACAGCTCGTGGCCTACCGCCTCACCAAGACCCGCCTGGTGCGGCGCATCGCCGAAGCCAAGCTCCCGACCCGGTACGGGGAGTTCCAGGTGATCGGCTACGAGAGCATCGTGGACACCCGGGAGCACCTGGCCCTGGTGAAGGGAGACATCCAGGGCAAGGCCAACGTCCTGGTGCGGATGCACTCCGAATGCATGACCGGGGACGTCTTCGGGTCCTTGCGCTGCGACTGCGGGGAGCAGCTCGCCGCGGCCATGAAGCAGATCGAGGAGGAGGGGATGGGCGCCATCGTCTACCTCCGCCAGGAGGGCAGGGGCATCGGCCTGGGCAACAAGCTCAAGGCCTACTCCCTCCAGGACGACGGCCTGGACACGGTGGAGGCCAACGAGACGCTGGGCTTCAAGCCCGACCTGCGCGACTACGGCATCGGCGCCCAGATCCTCCTGGACCTTGGGCTCACCTCCGTCCGGCTCCTCACGAACAACCCGCGCAAGATCGTGGGTCTGGACGGCTACGACATCGAGATCACCGGCCGTGAGCCCTTGAAGATCGAGCCCGGAGAGCACAACGAGCGGTACCTCGCCACGAAGCGCACCAAGCTGGGACACATCCTTTGAGCTCCGCGGGAAGCCACACTTCCGACAGCAGGGGACGGGTGGACGGCACGGGCGTGCGCGTCGCCGTCCTGGTGGCCCGGTTCAACGCCGACATCACCGAGCGCCTTCTGGACGGTGCCCGTGCGTGCCTCCGGGAGCACGGCGCGTCCCACGTGGACGTCTACCACGTGCCTGGAGCGTGGGAGCTGCCACAGGCCGCCGCCATGGTGCTGGCCCAGGGGCGGCACGACGCGCTGGTGGCGCTGGGCTGCGTGATCCGGGGAGAGACGCCCCACTTCGACTACGTCTGCGCCGAGGCCAGCCGAGGGCTGGGGGTGGTGGCCCGGGGATCGCGGGCACCGGTGGCCTTCGGCGTGCTCACCACCGACACCCACGAGCAGGCGCTGGCCCGCGCCGCCGAGGGGCCGTCCAACAAGGGGTACGAAGCTGCGATATCGGTCCTGCAGATGGTGGACCTCTACCGCAGCCTGGAGGACCGATGACGCACCATACCCGGGGCGCCCTGGGACGGGGGGAGCGCATCGACCGGAGCCGCGCACGGGCCTGGGCGCTGCAGGTGCACTACCGGTGGGACAGCCTGGGTCGGGACGGATCGCTGCGCGACGCCCTGGTGGAGACCATGGGGACCCGACGCATCGCTCCCCGGCGCCTCCCTTACGTGCGCCGGCTCCTGACGCTCATGGACGAGCATCTCCCCGACGTGGACGCCGCCCTCCAGAGCGCCCTCGAGAACTGGCGCCTGGAGCGGCTCTCCACCCTGGACCGGGCGGTGCTGCGCGTGGGCGCCACCGAGATGATGTACGTGGACGACGTGCCCCCCAAGGTCTCCATCCAGGAGGCCATCCGTCTCGCCGAGCAGTACGGAGGTCCCGACTCTCCGCGCTTCGTCAACGGGGTGCTGGACGCCCTCTTCAAGCGACAGGCGGACGGGGCGTGACGCATGCCCGGGGTGCCGAGCCGCTCCGGGTCCTGGTGGTGAACTGGCAGGACCGGACCAACCCCCAGGCCGGCGGGGCGGAGGAGCACCTCCACGAGACGTTCGGGCGCCTGGCCGAGCGTGGCCACGAGGTGACGCTCCTCTGCTCGGGATTCGGGGGAGCCGAACAGCGCGACGTGCTCGACGGCCTGGAGATCCACAGGACCGGCGGCCGCCACACCTTCTCCCTGGCGGCGCCCGCCTACTTCCGCCGCCACCTGGCCCCCAGGACCTTCGACGTGGTGGTGGAGGATCTGAACAAGGTGCCCCTGTTCACGCCGGCGTGGGTCCGCTCGCCGGTGGTCCTCCTGGTCCACCACCTCTTCGGGACCACGGCCTTCCAGGAGGCGTCCGTGCCCGTCGCCGCGGCCACATGGCTCCTGGAGCTCCCCGTGCCACGCGCCTTCGACGGCCTGCCGGTCGTGGCCGTGTCGCGGAGCACCCGGGACGACCTGGTCCGCCGCGGGATGGACGAGGCGCGCATCGAGGTGATCCCCAACGGCGTGGACGTGGAGGCC
>JASFRY010000474.1:0-4006 GCA_050114675.1 Gemmatimonadota bacterium
CGGCCCGCGAGACCGCTTCGGTGAAGATGCGCAGGGCGTCGAACCGTTCGGCTTCCTCCGAGGGGGTGAGGCTTCCGAAGGTGATGAACGCCGGTGGATCTCCTTCGTCCAGGAAGGCCTCCAGCGCAGGAGGTGAGGCATCCAGCTGTCCGTCGGGAGGGAGGGTCAGGAAGCCGCACACACGATGCTGCTCAGGCCAGTCCTCGGGCACCGGACAGAGGGTCGGGCTCACCGCCACCAGGTCCAGGAGCCGCGAGCTCCAGGCGTCGAGCACGTGGGTGTGGGGAGGGAGCCCGGCTTCGGCACGGAACCGGTTGATGCGAGACAGGAACATGCGGTCCAGGACCCACGCCGCGACCCCCCACCACGTCCGGTTCCATCGTCGCCCCAGGTCGGGGACCCCTTCGGGGGGCATGGCGCCCGTGGGGATCATGCTGGGCGTCAGCGTTACGCTGACCTCCGGGATGCCGGCCGCTTCCGCGGCCGCCCGGAGGGGGGTCTGGAAGAAGTGCCCCACCACCAGGTCGGTCTCGGCGCACAGCGCGGTGGCCGCGCGGTACATCTCCGGCACTGCCGGATCGAAGAGGCGCTCGATGATGATGCGGGACTGACGGGCCGGATGGCCGGCCCGCAGGATGGCCCGGCCGATGTCGTCCAGCTCCGCGGGATCGGGCACCACCGGCGTCGCGACCGTGCGGATCCGCAGGCCCAGCCGCTCCTGGTAGGCGGCGTAGTCCCGCGCGCCCAGGTCGGTCACCACCACCGTCACCCGGTGCCCAGCGCGAACGAGCCCGTGGCCCAGGGCCAGGAAGGGACGGATGTCCCCCTCGCTTCCCCACGCCTGGATCCCGATGCGCATGACCGGAGCTTACCTTGTTTGGACGGATGGAAACTGCGTCCCCGCCAGACAATGGAGTGAGCATCCCTCTTTCTGACAATGACCGGGCACTGGTCCGGCAGACCCTCCATGAGATCCGGGAGGCGCCGCCTCCCCGGGATCGAGGCCCCGTAGGATGCGTCGTCGCCCTGCCGGGGTTCGTCATCCTGCTCGTCTTTCCCCCGGCGGCCCGGATTCTCGGCGTGGGGTCCACCCTGGGCGGCGTGGCCATCGGCATCGGCGTGGTGCTGGTGGTGGTGGGCGTCGCGCTCTGGTTCGGCGCCGGACGCTTCGTGCGCGGCCACGCCGTGGCGGCCGCGGAAGCGGCGCTCCGCACGTTGGAGGCCGGCGAGGAGGACCGCACGGTGATGCTGCGCGCCGCCACCCTCCTGCTGACCAACGCGTACGCGACCTACGGATCGAGCGCGACCCGGAGCTTCGATCCCGAGGATGCCCGTCGGCGTTTGGGCGAGCGGAGGGCGCTGGTGGTGGAGGTCGAGGAGCTACTGGTGGACGAAGGCGCCGTGGATCCGGTCTTCACCGCCGCCGACGGAGAAGCCGGGCCGGGCGACCCGGCCTGACCGATCCCTCGCCCCGGCACCCCATCGGGGGCCGCTACCGACGAATCCGTGGGGAGGCAGAGGAGCTTCTCCACGCCCGGGGGAAGATCCCGGGTCCGCGGCTCTTCCACGTAGCCCACCCCTCCCTCGGTGCGCTCCACGAAGAGGATCACGGCCTGCTGGGACGCCACCGTCGGCGGGGGACGCGTCCCATGGAAGTAGCGGTCGTTCCAGTAGGGCGCCATCTCCTTGACGGTCTGGCCGAAGACGTCCAGGGAGAAGCGCTCCCGGATGGGGGATGCCGCGGGGAGGTTCACGGGATGGGCCGTGGTCCCCGAGGGCCAGAAGCGCTGCCGTATCAGGAAGATCCTCCGCAGCGTCTCCAGCTGCCGGTCGGCGGCGGTGCTGTCAGGGAGGTTCGCCACCACGCAGATGGGAACGTCCGCCTCCTGTGCGGAGGCGGGACGGACCGTTCCAGCCGCGAAGGCGGCTAGAAGAGTGACGAGAAGGACAGAAACCATCCGTCCGGGATCCGGATTGAGGGGTGCTGAGAGAACTGGCGCCCGAACTTGGCCACGAAGTGGCGGTCGGCCCGCAGGGTCAGGCCGGCGAAGGACAGTCGGGCGGACCTGTCGTCCACCGGGTAGTAGCGCTCGGCCCGGAGCACGGCCCACAGGGGCCCGTGGAGACGGATGGCCGCCATGCCGAAGGCACCGCCTTCGTAGGGAGCGCTGGCCGTCGACGGGAGGAGCACACCTTCGGCCGTGAGCTCCAGGGAGGGGGTCTCCCACCGCAGGTCACCGCCCAGGAGGGCCCGTCCGCGGGGATCCTCCTCGCGTCCCTCCCACGCCACGTCACCATCGCCATCGGCATCGGGGACCGTCCCTGCGCCCACGGTGCCGACGTCGTGGACGGCGACGACGGCGACCGTGCCGGTCTGGACCTCGTGGGGACGAGAGCGGCGAACACGGGCGAGGCTGGCTCCCAGGGTCAGGCCCGGGTGGATCTCGGCTGCGATCCGGGCGCCCACGGCGTTGACGAAGGCGCTCTCCTCGGGCTCGTCCAGGTCTCCGTCCAGGTCTCCCGAGGGCGCCCAGAAGAGGGCGTAGCCCACGTCGTGGCCCCAGGCGAGCCCTTCTCCCGCCACCATGAGGCCCGTGAGGCTCTTCGCGAAGGGCCGGTAGGTCGTGAGCGGCCGGGTGGGCGTCCACGTCAGCGGTTCGGCGTGACGCTCGTTCCACTGGCCCACGGGCGTGAGGAAACGACCCAGACGGAACCTGAACAGCTCATTGGCGGTGTATTCGAGGTACATGCGAACCGGGACGAGCCGCTGGTCCGTCTCCCGGCCGGTCCAGGTCTCCGACGTGCGCTTGGCCATGTCCAACTCGACGAGGTAGCTTGCTCGCCGGGAGATCTGGCCCCAACCGAGGAGCGCGGCCGACAGCTCGCTGACCGTCAGCTGCTCGGCGGTCTCCGGTCGCTCGGGCCGGCTCAGCGTCAGAGCGGCGTATCCTCCGACCTGGAAGGGCCCGGTTCCCATCACCGGCGGCGCGGGAAGCTGCGCGGACGCCGGGCGCACACACGTGAACAACGTGGCCCAGGCCGCGGCCAGCGCCGCGACCACGGCCCGTGATCCCCGGAGGCGTGTCCTTCGGAGTGATGAAAGGATAGAGCGTCGGTGCACCGTTCTGAGTCCTCGGAATCGGCGGGCAGCGTGCTCCTGCCGTGGTTTGGATCCCTGGCAGGGCGGCTCGCCATCCTCCTCGCGGCCTTCATGGTCCTGGCGACGGTCGCGGTGGTCGCCCGCGAATATGGGGTACGAGAGGAGCAGTTGGTAGCCGAGACCCATCGTATGCTCGATGCCCAGGCGGAAGTCGCCGCCGATCGGCTGGAGAAGACGCTGGCCGAGCGTCGGCGCCTCGTGTCGCTGTGGGCGGACCTGGAGACGTCCCAGGACCTGGCCGTCGACGACGTGGACAAGCGGGTCTCCCTCTCCCTGGCGGACCTGGTCGCCACGCTGGGCGGCGACTCGGAGGCCATCGCCGGGCGCCCCGGGGTGCTCGTTTCCGCCTCGGATCCGGCCCGGCTCCAGAATCCGTCTCCCGAAGACCTCCCGCCCTTCGTGGAGACGGCCCTCGCCGCACCGGAGCCGGCGATCCGCGTCGTGGGCCCGCCGGGTCCGGGGGCCGTGGTGGCGAGCGCCGACGTGGTGAGCAGCGTGGACGGGCGCGTGCTCGGTCGCATCGTGGTGTGGACTCCGCTGCGGAGCTTCCTGGCGGCCGCCATCCCGCTGGAGCTGGGGACCACGGAGCTCGTCGCCACCGATGGAACGCATCTGGCCCGGGGCGACGACCTGGCCGATCCCGACGATGCGTATCTGTGGGGAGAGCAGACGGCGAGCACCGTCGCCGGCCGCCTGGGTGTGCGGGTGGGCCGCGCCCGTGCCCAGGTGGTCAGCCAGGCCCGGGCGTCCGGCCGTCAGCTCCTGACCCTGGCGGCGGTCTTCCTTCTGCTGGCGCTCCCCGCGGTGCTGCTGGTGGTGCACTCCACCACCTCCAGCCTTGGACGG
>JASFRY010000475.1:0-4002 GCA_050114675.1 Gemmatimonadota bacterium
CCCGAGGCGCTGGCAAGGAGGTCGGCCACGGCGGCGTAGGCGGATTCGATGGAGGAAGCGGCCGCGGCGGCCGCCTCGTATCCGCCGATGTTCGCCTCCAGCTCCAGATGGTCGCGCACGGCGTCCACGACAGGGGTGGGCATGAGCGACGCCCCGGCGTTGTTCAGGTGCACCCGGTGGGCACACCCCGGGGTCTCGGCCCGGAGGGCGTCGACGTTCACCGGCCCGTCCCTCGGAGGCTCACTGCCGCGTGGCGAAGTCCAGGACCCACCGGAGAGCGGCCAGGGTGACCAGCGCCATTCCCTCCGCCCGGGAGACCTTCCACCCGGAGCGCATCATGATGAGAACCACGAACACCATGCCGGAGAGGGCCAGAAGGGACGCGCGAGCGGCCGGATCCAGGGACATGGGATGGAGGATGCCGGCGAGGCCGAGCACGCCCAGCACGTTGAAGATGTCGCTCCCGATGACGTTGCCGGCGCTGATCGCCATGTGGCCCCGCGCCACCCCGGCGATGGTGGTCGCCAGCTCCGGAACCGACGTCCCGGCGGCCACCACCGTGACGGCGATGGCCCACTCGCTGACGCCGAAGGTGCGGGCCAGGGCGACGGCCGATCCGATGAGGAAGTGGGATGCCACGCCCACCACCATAAGCCCGAACAGCAGGAGGACCCCGTCCTTCCACATGCTCCGACTCGGCCCTGTGAGGTCCTCCATCTCCGGGCTCACGGCGTTGGTACCCAGACGTCGGCCGCGCCATACCAGGAGGAGATAGGTGGCCAGGAGCGACAGGAGCACGGCGCCGTCCAGGGCGCTGAGTTGCAGGTCCAGCGCCACCAGGAGGTAGAGCACGGCCGTGGCCCCTACCAGAACCAACGCGTCGCGCCACACCAGGAGGGCATCGGTGGGGATGGCACGCAGGAGCGCCGCGCTCCCCAGAATGAAGCCCAGGTTGAAGATGTTGGACCCTACGATGTTGCCCACCGAGATGGAGCTCTGGTTCTCGAAGGCGGCCACGAGGGTGACGCCGAATTCCGGAGCCGACGTGCCCAACGCCACCACGGTGAGCCCCACCACCAGCTCCGACACCCCGGCGCGCTGCGCCAGGGCGGCGGCCGAATCCACCACGTACTTCGCGCCGACCGCGATGGCGAAGAAACAGCCCAATACGATGAGGGCATTTGTCCAGGCCGGCAGTGTTTCCATGGAGGCAGCGGTGACGTGGGGAGGACGACGGCGCGTTGGAAGCTATTCAAAACGGCGTGGCGGGGTCCACACTTTCTTCGCTCCCGAAGGAAGGGAAGTGGTTATTATGAACGTTTGATCGTTCCGCGGCCTCAGGGGGGTCAGGGGGATCCCGGCACCGTGGACACCGACAACGACGACCCTTCCGACACCGTGAACCTCGAGCTGGATCTGGACACCGACGCGGCGCGCCTGGGCGAGGACGAGGCCCGCGCTCAAGCCGAAGCGCTTCGCGCCGAGCTCCGCCGTCACGCCCACCTCTACTATGTGGAGGCGCGCCCGGAGATCGCCGACGAGGCCTACGACAGGCTCTTTCGGCGCCTCCAGGCGCTGGAGGGGGCGTGGCCGAGCCTGGTGACGCCCGACTCGCCCACCCGGCGGGTGGGCGCCGAGCCTCAGGACAGATTCGAGACCGTGGCCCACCTGGCGCCCATGCTCTCCCTGGACTCCACGCAGGACGCCGCCGAGGTGGCGCGCTTCGACGAGCGCCTGCGCAAGGCGCTGGGTGTCGAGGAGCTCGGCTACCTGCTGGAGCCCAAGCTGGACGGGGCCTCCATCGAGCTCGTCTACGAAGACGGCGTGCTGGTGCGCGCCGTGACCCGGGGCAACGGTCGCCGGGGCGAGGACGTCACCGAGAACCTGAAGACCATTCCCACGGTGCCGCTCCGGCTGCGCACCGAGGAGCGCGACGCGCCTCCGGTGGTGGCGTTCCGCGGTGAGGTCATGATGTACATCTCGGACTTCGAGGCCTTCAATGCCCGTCTGGCCGAGAGCGGGCAGGAGCCCTACGCCTCTCCACGAAACTCGGCGGCGGGGGCGATCCGTCAGCTGGATCCGCGGATCACGGCATCGCGCAAGCTGGACGTCCTGGTGTACGACGTGCTGCACATGGAGGGCGCGGAACCCTTCGCCACCGACACGGACGGCATCGAGGCCATCCGCCAGTGGGGCTTCAAGGTGCCCGAGCGTCTGCAGACAGCCGGGAGCGTGGACGAGATCCTGGCCTACCAGGCCGCCTACGGAGCCGACCGCGACGACCTGGACTACGAGATCGACGGCGTGGTCATCAAGCTGGACGACCTGGAGGCGCGGGAGGGGCTGGGCGTCACGTCGCATCATCCACGCTGGGCCCTGGCCTTCAAGTTCGAGCCGCGCAAGGAGATCACCCGCATCGACAGGATCGGCATCCAGGTGGGACGCACGGGCGTCCTCACGCCGGTGGCGTTCCTTCGCCCGGTGGTGGTGGGTGGCGTCACCATCTCCCGCGCCTCTCTGCACAACCGGGAGGAGCTGAGGCGGAAGGACATCCGCGAGGGTGACACGGTGCGCATCCAGCGCGCCGGCGACGTCATCCCCCAGGTGGTGGAAGTGGTGGCGCACGAGGACGCGCGCCAGCCGCCCTTCGAGATGCCCGAGGTCTGCCCGGCGTGCGGCGCGCCGGTCTACGAGGACGGGCCACGCACCATCTGCCCGAACCGATTCGAGTGCCCGGCCCAGCTCAAGGGTCGCATCGTCCACTTCGGCGCCCGGGAAGCGCTGGACATCGAGGGGCTGGGGGAGGAGACAGCCACCCTCTTCGTGGATCGGGGGATGGTCCACAACCTGGCCGGGCTCTTCGACCTCACCGCCGAGGAGCTCATGGCGCTGGAGGGCTTCGCCGAGAAGAGCGCCACCAACCTGGTGGAAGCCATCCAGGCCAAGAAGCGTCCGGAGCTGAACCGATTCCTGGTCGCTCTGGGGATTCCCGAGGTGGGGGTCACCGTGGCCGCCGACCTGGCCCGGCACTTCGGGCGTTTCGACGCCATCCGGTGCGCCACCCGGGAGGAGCTCGAGGCGGTGCGCGGCGTGGGGCCCAAGATGAGCGAGGCCATCACCTCTTTCTTCGCGGACGCACGCAATGCCGAGGCCATCCAGGCCGTCCTGGACCGGGGTGTGGAGCCCGAGGAGCGGGAGCCGGAGCCCCAGACCGAGACCGGAGAGGACGCCGGAACGGTGGTCTTCACCGGCGCGTTGCCGGTGTCACGCTCGGTGGCGGAGGCGGCATGGACGGCCGTGGGGGGGCGCGCGACCGGCTCCGTGAGCGGCAACACCGACTTCGTGGTGGCGGGAGAGAGCGCCGGATCCAAGCTGGACAAGGCCCAGAAGCTGGGCGTGCCGGTGCTGGACTGGGAGGGATTCCTGGCCAGGCTCGAGGAGCTGGGTGGCTCCATCGAGGCGGAGGAGTAGTGGAGAACGTCGACGTCGCCCGCGTGCTGGAGGAGCTGGCCGACCTTCTGGAGATCCAGGGCGCCAATCCCTTCCGGATCCGGGCCTACCGCAATGCGGTGCGCACCGTGGAGAACCTGACGCGGCCCATCCGGAGCATGGTGGAGGCCGGGGAGGATCTCACCGAGTTGCCCGCGGTGGGCAAGGACCTGGCCGAGCACATCACGGAGCTCGTGGAAACGGGACGGATGACCCGCCTGGAGGAGGTGGCGGAGGTGATCCCCCGGACCCTGGTGGAGCTCATGCGGCTGGAGGGCGTGGGCCCCAAGAAGGCGCGCAAGCTCTTCGACGAGCTGGGGGTTCGGACCGTGGACGACCTGGAGGAGGCCGTTCAGGCGGACCGCGTCGAAAGCCTGGAAGGCTTCGGCAAGAAGAGCGTCCAGAAGATCCTGCGCGCCATCGAGGACCACAGGAAGCACGTGGGGCGCTTCCTGCTGGACGAGGTCGAGCAGCTCGTGGCCCCGGTCCTGAAGCACGTTCGGGAGGCCCGGG
>JASFRY010000476.1:0-3998 GCA_050114675.1 Gemmatimonadota bacterium
CCCGGGTCATTCGGACCGCAGTGCCCTGGCCGGATCCGTGGCGCCGGCCCGCAGGGCGGGGATGAGGGCAGCCAGGAGCCCGGCGACGAAGAGGACGCCGGCGGCCGAGGCGAGTGCCAGGGGGTCCCGGGGCGCGACATCGAAGAGGAAGCGCCTGAGAAGAGCCGAAGCCGCCAGGGCGGTTCCCAGCCCTGCGACGATGCCCACGGCCACGGGGATCATGCCCCGGCGGACCACCTCCGCCAGCAGGTGACCCCGTCGGGCGCCCAGGGCCATGCGGATGCCGAACTCCGCCATCCGCCGCTGCACGCCGTAGGACACCACGCCGTACACCCCGACGCCGCCCATGACGACGCCCAGCAGGGTGAAGAGCCCGAGGAAGAAGCGGAGGCGGAGCGGCTCGGCCATGGCGCCGTCCAGCACCTCCTGCATGGTCTCGACGCGGCCGATGGCGGCCCGGGGATCGGCGCGGGCCACCAGGGAGCGAACGGGGCCGGCCAGTCTCTCCGGATCCAGGGACGTCTTCACCGCGAGGATCCCGAAGGACGAGCCCTCCATGGTCTGGGCCCAGGGGTAGTACGCCGCCATGGGGACCTCGCCCACCAGCTTCTCCACGGCCACGTTGCGCACCACGCCCACCACCTCTACCGGGTCACTGGTGAAGCCGTTGGAGGTGATGATGCGCCCCAACGGATCGGTGTCGCCCCACACCTGCCGCGCGAAGGACTCGTTGACCACGGCCACCTTCCGGGCGCTTGCGTCGTCGCTGGGGAGGATGCCCCGGCCCCGGATGACCTGAACGCCCAGGGCGTCGAAGGTCTCCGGCGTGACGGTGCGGTAGTAGGCCCGCGGTCGCTTCTCGTCGACGAGATCCGGGCGGTCCGCCACCGTCACCGTGGCCTGCCATCCTCCGTCCCTGGCCGGGACGCGGTTGATGAGGCCCGCGGCGGTGACGCCTGGGAGCGCACGAGCCCGTTCCACCACCGAGCGCAGGATCTGGTCTCGTTCCGCAGGGGCGGTGCCGTCTTCCGGTACGAGGAGGTCCACCGCGAGCACGCCCCGGGGATCGAACCCGGGATCCAGCGCCCGGAGCTGTCCCACGGTGCGTACCAGCAGCGCGGCGCCGGTGGCCAGGACCACGGCCAGGAGGACCTCGGCCACCACCAGGGATCCCTGGAGCCTGCCTGGTCCCCCGGCGCCGCCCGATGCGCGCCGTTCTCCCAGGCTGCCTGCGGACACGGCGCCGGAGAGGAGGCTGCGCATGGGTGCGAGGGAGACGAGGCATCCCGTGAGCACGGCCAGCCCCAACGCCGCCAGGAGCGTGGTCCAGTGGAGGGACAGCGTGTCGGCCAGCCCGTTCTGGAGGGGCAGGCTCGCCACGAGGACGTCGAAGAGCGCGGCCGCGAGCCCCATCCCCGCCACGCCCGCCACCAGCCCCAGAAGGACCGATTCGGTGAGGACCTGACGGGCGAGCCGGATGCGTCCCGCGCCCAGGGCCGCGCGCACCGACATCTCACCGGTCCGGTCCGCGGTGCGGGTGAGGATCAACGACGCCACGTTGGCGCACGCCATGAGGAGCACCAGCGACACGGCCCCCAGGAGGAGCAGGACCGCCGGGCGCACGTCCCCCATGACGTATTGCCGGAGCGGCGTCACGTGGGGGTTGCGGGTCTTGTCGAAGGCGGCGGGATAGTCCCACCGCTCTCCCAGGGCGGTAGCCAGCGACGTCAGGTTCTCGTGCACCTCACGGTCCGCGACGCCCGGCCGTAGACGCCCCAGGAGCACCAGCCACCCGTTCCCCTGGTAGGACTGGGTCGCCGGATCCAGGTCCAGGGGGACCCAGGCCCTGAACTCCGGCGTCGGGAAGTAGAAGCCCCGCGGCATGACGCCGATGACCGTGGTGGGGCGTCCGCCCACCTCCACCCGGCGGCCCACGATGTCCCGGTCCCCTCCGAACGCCTGCTGCCACAGGCCGTAGCTCAGCACGATGACGGGCTCGGCGCCGGGACGGTCCTCGCCGGGTCGGAAGGTCCGGCCCAGGAAGGGCTTCGCCCCGAGCACGTCGAAGAGCTCCGCCGACGAGACGGTGGAGGGCACCAGAGACGAGCCGGCCTCGGTGCGGAGCGTCACGGCGTCGTTGGAGTAGGCCGCCAGGTCCTGGAAGGCGGGGACGCGCTCTCGGGCGAAGTCGAACTCTACGCCCCGCCAGCCGTAGTCCCTCCAGAAGACCATGACCCGGTCCCCGTCGTGCACGGGCATGGGCCGGAGCATGAGGCCGTCCACCACGCTGAGGAGCGCCACGGTGCCGCCGATGCCCAGCGCCAGGGTCAGCGCGGCCAGGAGGCTGAACGCCGGGTTCTTCAGGAGCTGGCGCGACGCGAAGCGGAGGTCGCTGCCCAGGTCGTGGAGCAGGGAGACGCCCCACGAGGACCGCGTCTGCTCACGGAAGCGCTCCACCCCGCCGAACTTCACCCGCGCCAGCCGGTGGGCCTCACGGGGGCTCATGCCCTGCGCCCGGTACTTCCGCTCCTCCATCTCCAGATGGAAGGCCACCTCGTCGTCCATCTCCCGCTCCATCCGCCGACGTGCCAGGATGGCCCGCAGCCTGAACCACACGTTCCCGATCCACCGCATCGTCCCCGCCTCCTCACGTCGTCGAAAGGACCCGGTCCACGGCCGTGGACAGCCGCGCCCAGGTGTCCCGCTCGTATCCGAGCTGCCGCTCGCCTGCGCCGGTGAGCACGTAGTAGCGTGCCCGCCGGTTGTTCTCCGTGGTGCGCCACTCCGACCGGATCCACCCCTCTCGTGTGAGGCGGTGCAAGGCGGGGTACAGCGATCCCTGGTTCACCTGGAGCGCCTCCTCGGAGATCTGCTGGATGCGCTCGCCGATGCCCCACCCGTGCATGGGCTCCAGGGAGAGCACCTTGAGGATGAGCATGTCCAGCGTCCCCCGGATCATGTCCGGCTGGCTCTTGGTCACCGGTCGCCTCCCATCGATGGTCCCGTCGTCGTGTTCCTCTCGAAAAACGAGAGAAGCTTCCTTCACAGACGGAAGGAGGAGGCGAAAGGTTGCGTCGGCGGTGGCAGGCAGGATCCGAAAGCAAGCGGGGGGCGGGCCGCGGTTGCCCGCGACTCACCCCCCGGCGTGTCACCCGAGACGGGTGGAGCGTGCTACTTGCAGCGCGTGTTGGGCCCCCGCTGCTGGCAGGTCACCGTCTGTGTCGCCGAGGCGGTGCCGGTTCCGTCGGACACCGTGAGGGTCACGTCGAAGCTCCCGGAGCCGCCGAACGTATGGCTCAAGGTGGCGCCGCTGCCGGTGCCCCCGTCGCCGAAGTCCCAGGCGTAGCTCGTGATGCTGCCCGTGGATCCGCTCCCGTCGAACAGGCAGTCCAGGCCGCTGCAGCTATAGGTGAAGCTGGCGGCAAGGCCGGCCGGCGGTGGTGGCGGCGGCGAGCCGCCCTCGTTCAGCGTCGACCCGGTCACAGCGCGGTACGTGTTGAGGCGGCCGTGGCCGAACTCGGTGTCGTAGCCCGCGGCGCCGAGATCGTCGGCGGTGGTCTCGATCTGGGAGCGCAGCGCGGCTCCCGTCAGCCCGTCCACCGACGCCACCACGGCAGCCGTGCCCGTCACCTGGGGCGCCGCCATGGACGTCCCCTGGTAATAGGCGTAGCCGCCGGGGACCGAGCTGTAGATGCCCGACTCCTCGGTGGTGTTGGAGTACATCTCCCCGCCGGGCGCAGAGATGTCGAGACCGTTGCCCCAGTTGGAGTAGTAGGACAGGCCGTCCTGCCAGTTGGTGGCGGCCACCGAGATGGCGTTGGGGTCGCAGGCCGGGCAGCTCACCGTGCTGGTGCCGTCGTTGCCCGCCGACGCGATGACCAGGGCGTTGTTCGTCGTGGCGTAGGCGATGGCGTCCTTCTCGGCCTGGGACTCGGAGCTCCCGCCCAGGCTCATGTTCATGGCCACCACGCCGTCGTCGGTGGCCGCGCGGATCGCGT
>JASFRY010000477.1:0-3996 GCA_050114675.1 Gemmatimonadota bacterium
CAAGGAGCTGCTGTACTGGATGGCCTATCGGGGCACGCCCTACGAGCATCCGGTGGAGGGATACGTCCAATCGGTCCGCTCCATCACGCTGCAGGACGTGCGGGACTTCTACGACCGATTCTACGCTCGGAACAACGTGGTGGTGGGTGTGGGCGGCGGATATCCCGAGGGCTTCGTGCGGACGGTGCGTAGCGACTTCGACGCGCTGCCGGAGCGCGAGATCCCCGCGGTGGAGGCGCCCCGGCCCGCCATGCCCGACGGCGTGAAGGTGCTCATCGTGGAGAAGCCCACCGACGCGTCGGCCATCTCCCTGGGGTTCCCCATACCCCTCGTGCGGGGCGACGACGACTTCGTGGAGATGAGCCTGGTGAACTCGTGGTTCGGCGAGCATCGCAGCTCGTTCAGCCACCTCTACCAGGTGATCCGCGAGCGCCGGGGCATGAACTACGGGGACTACAGCTACATCGAGCCGTTCCCCCGGGGCTACACCACCCAGGAGCGGCCGGTGAACTACAGCCGGCGCAGCAACCTGTTCGAGATCTGGATCCGGCCCATCTCGGGAACCGGACCCGACGACCTCCATGACCGCACCCTCTTCGCCACCCGCGCGGCGTGGCGGGAGCTGGCGAGGCTCACCGATCAGGGGCTGCCGCCCGAAGAGGTGGAGCGGGCCCGGCTCTACCTGCACAACTTCAGCGTGACGTACGGGTCCACCGTGTCGCGGCGGCTGGCGTACAAGGTGGACGACGCCTTCTACGGCCTTCCCGAGCCGGGATACCTGGGGATGATCCGGCCGGGGCTGGAGTCGGTGACTCCCGAGAGCGTCAAGGCCGCCATCGATCGCAACCTCCAGGCCGACAACATGTGGGTCGTGTTCGTCACCGACGACGCCGAGGCCATGAAGGCCAAGCTCCTGTCCGGCGAGCCCACGTTCATCCGGTACGCGGCCCAGCAGCCCGACGAGATCGTGGCGGAGGACCAGGAGATCGCCTCGTTCCCCATTCCGGTGACGGCCGACGACATCACCGTCATGGGCATCCAGGAGGTCTTCGAGAGCGGGAGCTGAACGCGCTCCCGGCCGTCCTTCCGACGCCCCGTCCGGCCTCCGGGTCGGGCGGGGTGTCGCGCGTGGCGCACACGGTGCGCACCGGCCTCGCGGGGTCCGGGTCGGTGCTTCGAAGCCCCCAGCTTCTCGCCCCGGACCCTCAGTGAACAACCTCCCTGGTTTTCACATCTAGAGCGTGAGCATCCCCACGATCCCGGCCAGCGCCGTGGACACCCCCGCCACCGAAAGGGCGAAAGGGAGCTGGGTGGTCACGTGGTCCATGTGGTCCGATCCGGCGCCGAAGGATGACAGACAGGTGGTGTCGGACACCGGAGAGCAGTGGTCGCCGAAGAGGGCGCCTCCCACCAGCGCACCCACGGTGGCCAGGACGCCGGTGGTGACCTCTCCCCCGGTCACGGACATGACCACCGGCATCACCATGGGCGTGAGGATGGCGTACGTGCCCCAGGAGGTGCCGGTGAAGAAGGAGACGGCGGCGGCGGTCAGGAAGGTGACGGCGGGCACGGCTTCGGCGCGCATCCACCCCTGGGTCACCGAGACGATGTACTCCTGGGCGCCCAGCGACCTGGACACACCGTTGATGCAGTACGCCAGGGCGAGAATGACGATGGCGGGGAAGACCCCCTTGATGCCCTGGATGGCCAGCTCCATGCCGTCGTCCACGCCGCGCAGGTGCCCTCCGAAGCTCATGGCGACGGTCTGGTAGAGCACCGCCGAGATGAAGGCCTCGAGGATCCGGGCGGTGCCGGTGGCGGCGAAGGTGCCCAGGGCCACGCCCAGGATGATCAACACCGGGACCACGAGATACACCGGGAGGTTGGTCCGGGCGCCGGGCACCGGCTCGATGGCGGCCAACTCCTCTCCCACCAGGGGGACGGCGCCGTCCCGGAGGACCTTCCCCTCCTTCAGGGCCCGGGTCTCGGCCCGGCGCATGGGTCCGAAGGTGGGGATGAGCCCGAAGGCCACCCCGCCGGCCACCAGCACGGCGATCCAGCCGTAGAAGTCGAAGGGCACGGCCCGGGTGAACACGGCGACGCCGTCCTGCACGGTCCGGATCTCCCCGTACCCCTTCATGAGGCTGGCCACGTACACGGCCCACGCGCTGGCGGGGATGAGGGCGGCCACCGGAGCGCTTCCCGAGTCCAGGAGGTAGGCGAGCATCTCCCGGGAGATCCTTCGCCGGTCGGTGAGGGGCCGCGCGATGGGGCCGGCGAAGAGCGGGCTGAAGTAGTCGCTGAAGAAGACGAAGAGTCCCATGCCCCACGCGAAGCCCGCCGTGGCCTTCCGGGTGCGGATCTTCCTCCCCGCCCATTCGGCCAGGGCCGCGATGACGCCGGAGCGGAGGTAGAAGGCGATCATGACGCCAACGGCCACCTCGATCATCATGACCCAGACGAAGTCGGAGGTGCCGAGGGATTCCTGGAAGGTGCGCGCCAGACCCGTGGCCGGGTCGAGCCCCGCCAGCACGCCCCCCACCACGATGCCCACCAGGAGCGAGAACTGGGCGTTCTTGGTCCAGAAGGCCAACACCAGCGCCAGCACCACGGGGAGGAGGGAGAGGGCGCCCAGCTGGACCTGCTCCGCCATCAGGCGTCGGCTTGCCGGGAGGGTGCGCCGTCCCCGCCGTAGCCTGGGCCGGGCCCGGCCGGGGCGTCGGGCACCTCCGCGGACCGCACGCCCACGCCGCGCGCGCTCAACGCCTCGACGAAGGACCCACACGGCACGTCCACGGCCGGCGACAACAGGCCCCGGCGGGTGATGACGCCCTGGCCCACCATGAGCGCGCCGATGCTGGCCGTGAAGCCCACCAGGCGGCTCATGGCCCTGAGCCCCGTGTCCAGGTCCTTCCGGTCGAACACCTCGTGCACCACCCGGACGGGCCGACCGTCACGAACGCCGGCCACCTCGACGCGCAGGATGGCCAGGTCCCGCTCCCCTTCTGCGTACTGGAGCCGGGGTTCCAGCGCCGCGGCCAGGAAGCCCCGCCGGTCCACCGGCCGGCCGTCCACGAGCACGGGCGCGTCGTCCAGAAGGCCCAGCGCGACCATGGGCCGCCAGAAGGCCGCGTGGCCGGGGTAGCGCATGGAGTAGCGCCCGGCCCGGCGGATCCGGGTCGGGTCCAGCCCCAGAATCTCCAGGTAGCCCACCACGTCTCCGTTGGGATAGCACTCCAGCGGGCCCACCTCCTCCACCTCCACGGTGAAGACGTGCTCGGGCAGGAGCTGCTCGTCCGCTGCGACCGACACCACCGTGCCGTCACGGACCAGGGTGCCGGGACGGTGGTAGGCGCGCAGCACTCCCTCGAAGGTCCAGCTCACCTTGTAACGCAGCGGGTTGCGGTCCGCGCCGGGCTCGGGGATGCCGCTGCCGTAGGCCAGAACCTCCGTCACCTCGTCCAGGGAGCGCACGGCGTCGCCGCACAATACCAGGTCGATGCCCGGATCCATCCCCATCTCCGGCAGGAGCGTGACGCCCCGGGCCTCGGCCTCGGGGGCCAGGGCCTTCAGCTCCGCCGAAGCGTAGGAGGTGTTCACCAGGTGGACGCCCGCGCGTACGGCTGCCGGCGCCACGGTCGCGATGAGGGGAACGGGGAGGAGGTCCACCACCACGTCCACGCCGTCGGCCATGAGGCCGTAGAGTGCCTCGGCGTCCTCGGCGTCCACGGAGACGCAGCGCACCTTGTCCCCGTACCCGCGCGCCGAGACCCACGCCTCCAGGGAAGGCAGGTCTTTGTCGGCCGCCACCACCGAGGTCACCGCGTCGTTGCGTGCCAGGTCGTGCAGGGCGCCTCGGCCCTGCATGCCCACGCCCAGGAGGAGGATGTTCATGGGCGGGCATTGTACGACATCCCCGACGCCTGCGCTTGCCGGGTGGGGATGGGGAGGGGTCGTCGCGGCGGGAGGAGTCCCGCCCCCCCGGCGTGGTCGGCC
>JASFRY010000478.1:0-3990 GCA_050114675.1 Gemmatimonadota bacterium
ATTTCGGGGGAGGTTTCCCCATCGCGCCCGACGCCACGGTAGAGGACGGCCGGCTCCACGCCTGCCGGATCCAGGACGCGCCGCCCCTGAGCCGACTGCGGCTCTTCAACCTGGCGGAAAAGGGGCGGCACGTTACCTCGTCGCGCGTCGAGGTGCTGGACGACCAGGCGTTTCACATCGCCTTCGACGAGCCACCCCGCTTCGAGATCGACGGAGACGTCCGGCAAGCCGCCGAGGCGGAGCTGTCGGTACGGATCCTCCCCCGGGCGCTGCGCGTGGTGGCACCGGTTCCATCCGCGGGATCCAAGACCCCGTAAGCCACAGTCGGACTGTCTGTTATAAGGGATCGCACCGCGACGGCAGCCTGTGCTGAAGCGGTGATCCCGGGCCGGCCGGAAGGGGACGGCCGCGTGGACACCCAGGCGGACCGCCCTCCCGCGACCAGGGGTGGGTGGGTGGCGGGGTCCCCCCGGCATGGCAACGCGTCCCTCGCGATGCCCTTGAATCACGCCACGTGGGGGGGCGGTCCGCGACCCGTACTTTGCACTGCAAAGAACTTGACGTGAGGAAAGAGGGACGCAAGCTTGGAGATCATGATGCTTCCCGCGCGCAAGCTACGAGAGACCTCCCGAGAGCCGGTGGCCCTCCACGACCGGGCCATGGACAACCTGCGCTACATCAGGGAGACCATGGAGCGGTCCCAGTCGTTCACGGCCGTCTCGGGACGGGGAGGCGTCGTGATGGGCCTCGTCGCTCTCGCGGCGGCGGTGGCCGCCGTGGGCGCTGACGGCTCCGCGGCGTGGGTCCTGATCTGGATGGGCGCGGCGGTGCTGTCCCTGGGCGTGGCCCTCTTCTCCATGGCCCGGAAAGCCCGCGCCGCCGGGAGCGCGCTTCTGGCCGGGGCGGGGCGGAAGTTCGCCTGGAGCGTCACACCGCCTCTTCTGGTGGGTGGGCTCCTCACCGTGGCGCTGGCCCGCGCGGGCCTCACCCAGCTTCTCCCCGGATCATGGCTCCTCCTCTACGGGACGGGTGTGGTGACCGGAGGAGCGTTCTCGGTGCGGGTGGTGCCGGTCATGGGTCTCACCTTCATGGCCCTCGGCGCCGTGGCGCTCTTCTGCCCCGCCACGTGGGCCGACGCGTTCATGGCCCTGGGCTTCGGCGGGCTGCACATCCTGTTCGGGTTCATCATCTGGAGGAAGCATGGCGGCTGAGCGGAAGCCTGTGGCGTCCGGGGAGGTCGACGTGACCGATCCGGCGCCGACCCTTGGAGCCGTCTCCGGCCAGGCGCCCGAAGCGGGCGCCCTGGAGCTCGACCGCATCATCCACGAGCGGGTCCGCCTGGGCATCGTGAGCGCGCTGGCCGTGAACGGCACCTTGCCCTTCACCGACCTGCGGGACCTCCTGGGGACCACCGACGGGAACCTCAGCGCGCACGCCCGTCGACTGGAGGACGCGGGGTACGTCCTCTGCCACAAGTCATTCGACGGCCGGACGCCCCGGACCGAGTTCCGGCTCACGCCCCTGGGTCGGAGGGCCCTCGAGGCCTACCTGGACCACATGGAGGCCATCATCGAGGCGACGCGCGCGCGCTGAGACAGAAACCGAACATAGTTCTAGTTCATACCCGGACACCGCATGGTACAGGGCTCATGACCGCGACCGCCCCCACCCGACGAGGCCTCCACACCGCCATCATCATGGATGGCAACGGCCGGTGGGCCCAAACCCGGAACCGCCCTCGCGAGTGGGGACACCGGCAGGGGGCCAAGGCGGTGCGCCGGGTCGTGGAGGCCGCCCCGGACCTGGGCATCGGGACGCTGACGCTCTACGCCTTCTCGTCGGACAACTGGAAGCGGCCCGCCCGCGAGGTACGGTCCCTCATGTCCCTCTTCCGGCGGTACCTCCGGTCCGAGGTGACCGAGCTGAGGGAGCGGGGGGTTCGGCTCCGGGTCATCGGGCGGCGGGACCGGCTGGCGCCGTCCCTGGTCCGGGCCATCGCTTCGGCAGAGGCCGCCACGTCCGGGGGCCGGACCCTCCTCCTGCGCCTGGCGGTGGACTACTCGAGCCGAGGCGCGCTCCTCGCCGCGGCGCGGGCAGTCGCGGCCCGGGACCCGAGGGACGTGGACGCCCTGGACGGGGTTGCGTTCTCCCGGCTCCTGGCAGACGCCATGCACGCCACGGAGGACGGAGCGCCCGACGTGGACCTCCTCGTGCGCACCGGCGGCGAGCAGCGGCTGAGCGACTTCCTCCTCTGGGAATGCGCCTATTCCGAGCTCGTCTTCACGCCGTGCATGTGGCCCGACTTCGGCCGGCAGGAGCTGGCCGCCGCCATCCGGGAATTCCACGGGCGCGACCGCCGGTTCGGAAGGGTGGCAGAGGCGGTTTGAGGGCGAGGTGAGGCAGTCTGCAGGCGATGCGACGCGCAGCCGCGGTCGCCCCTCCTCTCTACGTCATGACGGCCCCGGATCTACGTAACGGTACGGAAGGAACCGGATGTCGAATCCGGGCAGGTTGAGAGCGTCCGAGCCCCCTCGCCTCTGGAGGCCCTCCCGTGCAGAATCCAACGCCCGCATCGCAGGAAGTGCTCCGCGCCCTCCGGGAGCGACGCCGCTCCTGGACGCACTCGCCCCGCGACTCCCGGCCATCCCATCCTGTCCCGCAGGAGATCGGCAGCGTAGGTTTCGGCCTGTCCAGCCACAATTCGTACCCGCGGTCGGGGGCCTCCGCCATGGAGACCAACAGCCAACCGCCCACCGGGCGTCCCAGCAAGTTCCCCGGGGCCATTCCCCTGGTCGGCCGGACCGCCGAGCTGGGTGCCCTGGAGGCGCTGCTCGACGGAGAGAGCCGCCGGGTCTCCGCCGCGCTCGTACGAGGGGAGGGGGGCTCGGGCAAGAGCCGGCTCACGGCCGAGCTCGCCGGCCGTGCCGAGCGCCGGGGGTGGACCGTGGCCAGCGGTCGCGCCTATCCGGTGGAGCGTGGCGTTCCCTACGCACTCTTCTCCGATGCGTTCCTCCCCATCCTGCGGGACATGGATCCGGATACGCTTTCGGTCCTCAGCCGTGGGGGAGAAGCCGAGCTGCGCTATCTCTTCCCGGCCCTGGGCCGCGGTGATGGTGGCCAGGCCACCGTGGCCGCCGGTGACCCGGAGGAGTTCCGCACGCGGCTCCTCTGGAACTTCGCCGAGTTCGCGAAGCGCTACGCCGCGCGCGCTCCGCTCCTGGTGGTCCTGGAGGACCTGCACTGGGCCGACGCGTCTTCCCTCGAGCTGCTCCACTTCCTCGTGCGGCAGGCCTCCGGCGAGCCCATCTTCGTCGTGGGCACCTACAACGACGCCGAGCGTGACCGGAGCCCCCACCTGGTGCAGGCCGAGCGGTCGCTCCAGTCGCTGAATGCCGCCACGACCCTCCGCCTCGAGCCCCTGACCCGGGACCAGGTGACCGAGCTCGTGTGCCGGACCTTCGCGGTGGACGCCGCCATGGTGCGGGAGTTCTCGGCCATGCTCTTCGGGTGGACCCGGGGGAACCCGTTCTTCCTGGAGGAGATCCTCAAGGCCCTGGTCGCCGCCGGCGCATTGGTGAACCGCAAGGGGACGTGGGTGGGGTGGGATGCCAAGGATTTCTCCCTGCCGGCCTCCATCCGGGATGTGGTCCTCGCGGAGCTCTCCGCCCTCTCGGAGGACGCCCAGTCGGCCGCGGAGCTCGCTGCGATCATCGGCACCCGGGCGAACTACCCCCTGCTGGCCTCCATCAGCGGGATGGACGAGACTGCGCTCCTCGGGGCGCTGGAGGAGCTGTGCGCCCACCGGGTCCTCACCGAGAATGCCGACGGCGGCACCGTAGTCTACGACTTCCGCCATCCCCTGGTGCGCGAGACCCTCTACCAGGACTTCGGGCTCCAGCGGAGCCGGGTGCTCCACGGCGCGGTGGCCGAGGCCATGGAGGCGTTCTGGGAACACGCCGCAGAGGAGCACGCCGACGAGCTCGCGTATCA
>JASFRY010000479.1:0-3983 GCA_050114675.1 Gemmatimonadota bacterium
GCACTGGCGACCCGTGGAGATCGAGGCCGCGCTCCAGGGACTGCTGCGCGTGGATCGGCTCCTGAAGGCCAGCCCTCTTTCCGACGAGCACCTCCTGGAGGAGTGGCTTCTGGGGCTCATGGCGCGTAGGGCGGCGGCATGAGGCGCGCTGCGCTGGTCCTGATGGTGGCCGTCCTCGCCCTCACGCCCGTCGGCGCCCACGCGCAGAACGCCCAGGAATCCCCTACGCTGGAGCGGGCCGAGGAGCTGGCGCGTCTCGGGCGGACCGAAGAGGCACGGGCGGTGCTGGCGCGCTGGTGGACCGACGGGTTCGGCCGGGCCTCCCGGCGCGATGCACAGCGCGCGCTCTGGCTCCGGGGACGGCTCACCGTGGATCCCGCCCAGGCGGCCCTGGACTACCAGCGGCTGGTCATCGAGTACCCCGGCGGGCCCTTCTCCGACCTGGCTCTCTTCCGCCTCGCGCAGTGGGCGTTCGCAGCCGGTGACTCGGCCATGGCGGCCGAAGACGTGGGGCGCCTGCGGCGGGAGTACCCCGGCAGCTCTGCGCGCCGGGACGCGGAGGCCTGGTTGGCCGCGGCGGGCGCCGCTCCGCCACCCCCTCCGGCTCCCGTGTCACCCGACTCGGCGGGAGCACCGGCGCCCGCGCCTGCAGCCGAGCCCGAGCCGGCCCGGACGGAGCCGGCTGCGCCCGCCCGGTCCCAGGGGCGCTACGCCGTGCAGCTGGGGGCATTCGCCAGCCAGAGCCGTGCCCGGGCGCTCCAGCGCCGGGTCCAGGATGCCGGCTTCGACGCACGGCTGGCCCGTGTGCCCGGAAGTGGACTGGTCCGGGTGCGGGTTGGGAGGTTCGACGCCCAGGCCGACGCGGACGCCCTGTTGACGCGCCTGCGGGGCCTGGGATTCGCCGCCACCGTGGTGTTGGACGCCAACCGCGAGGAAGGGATCGGGAGCGAAGCGGCGTCACCCTGACCGCAAGCGCCAGGGCGTTCCCAACGCGGCCTGCCGTATTGCTCGGAAAGGCTCCTACAGCGCTTCCAGCGCCCGCGCCATGCGGCTGCGCACGTCCTCGGCCAGCGGCTGGAGGTCGTCTCGCCCGGCGACTCCGAGCTGGAGCACGGGGTCGAGGATCGACACCACCGCGGTACCTTCGTCGTCTCCCGCGTACACCACCACGTTGCACGGCAGGAGGAGGCCGATGTCCCGCTCCTCGGAGAGGGCCCTGTGCGCCAGCGGCGGATTGCACGCTCCCAGGATCCGGTAGGGACGGAAGTCCACGTCCAGCTTCTCTTTCAGCGTGCTCTTCACGTCGATCTCCGTGAGGACCCCGAAGCCCTCCTTCTTGAGCTCTTCACGAATGCGCGCGTCCGCTTCGTCGACGGAGGCGTTCAGGGTCTTCTTCAGGCCGTAGGCCAGATCGCTGCTCATGACGGTCCACCTGTCGTGCATGGGTTGCTGGTGTCCTGTCCCGGAAGTTCGTCGGCATTCGTGCACCGATGCATCCACCGTGGCTGCGTTGCTCCTCCTCGAAATAGCGCTGCTATTCCTCGTCGTCGCGCCTTGCCACGCCGGCGCATCGGCACCCTCGGTGCGCAACGGACTTCCGGGACAGGACACTGGGTGCGGGTGTCCCCAAAGGTACCAAACCGCGTCGCCCCATCGGAAGGAGGGGAGAGTCCTTGTGGGAAAGGGGGTCGGGGGGGGATCTTGGGGGCTGAGGGCCCCTTCCGACCCCATCGCCAGGCCTTTCCATGACCACGGCATCCTCCACGGCCGAGATCGAGCGCGGCCACGGCTTCGGGACCGGTCCCGTCTTCCTCGCCAGCATCAGCACGATCCTCGGGGCCATCATGTTCCTGCGGTTCGGCTACGCCGTGGGGAACGTGGGGCTCCTGGGCGCACTCCTCATCATCCTGCTGGGTCACGCGGTGACGGTGCCCACGGCGCTGGCCATCGCCGAGATCGCCACCAACCGGCGGGTGGAGGGCGGCGGCGAGTACTTCATCATCTCCCGCTCCTTCGGCAACACCATCGGCGGGGCCATCGGCATCAGCCTGTACATGTCCCAGGCCATCTCCGTGGCCTTCTACATGATCGCCTTCGCCGAGGCGTTCCGGCCGCTGGCGCCGGCGTTCGAGTCGGCCGTGGGTTTTCCCTTCGACCCCCGCATCGTCTCGCTGCCCGCCACGGCGGCGCTGGTGGCGCTGGTGCTGACCCGGGGCGCGGCGCTGGGGGTGAAGGCGCTCTGGACGGTGGTGGCGATCCTGGCGGTGTCCCTGGCCATGTTCTTCCTGGGATCCTCGCCTCCGGAGATTCGGCCGGCCGTGGTCCCGCTGGTGTCGAGCCTCCCCAACGCCGCGCCCTTCATGCTGGTCTTTGCCATCTGCTTTCCCGGCTTCACGGGAATGACGGCCGGCGTCGGGCTCTCGGGGGACCTGGCCAATCCCCGGCGGTCCATCCCTCTCGGCATCATGCTGGCCACCCTCGCCGGGATGGTGATCTACATCCTGGTGGTCATCAAGCTGGCCGTGTCGGCGGACCCCCGTTTCCTGGCCGACGACCAGCTCATCATGAGTCGGATCGCCCTGTGGGGGCCCATCATTCCCGTGGGCCTGGGCGCCGCCACGCTGTCCTCGGCCATCGGGTCCGTGCTGGTGGCACCCCGGACCCTCCAGGCCCTGGCCAGCGATCGTGTGGTGGCCACCGAAGGTCTCAACGAATTCCTGGCGGCCGGGGTGGGGGACGCCAACGAGCCGCGCAACGCCACCCTGGTCACGTCGGTGATCGCGGTGGTGTTCGTGATCCTCGGGTCGGTGGACCTGGTGGCGCGCATCGTGTCCATGTTCTTCATGGTCACGTACGGCGCGCTGTGCGCCATCTCCTTCCTGGAGCACTTTGCCGCCCGCCCGTCGTATCGGCCCAGCTTCCGGTCCAAGTGGTACCTGAGCCTCTTCGGCGCCATCATGTGCTTCATCCTCATGCTCCAGATGGCGCTGATCTACGCCGTGCTGGCCATGGTGGTCATGGTGGGGCTGTACGTGGTCATCCGCCGGAGCCGGGGTGGGGTCGACGACCTGGCAGCCATCTTCCACGGGGTCATGACCCAGGCGACCCGGTACCTCCAGATCCGCCTTCAGAAGATCCCGCCCGACGACTGGCGTCCCAGCGTCATCATGATCTCGTCCCGGACCTTCGACCGGAGCTCCCCGGTGCAGCTTCTGGAGTGGCTCTGCCACCGGTACGGCTTCGGGACGTACCTCCACCACATCAGGGGCCGGCTGGACGCGTCGAGCTTTCAGGAGAGCCGCGCGGTGCAGGAGCGCCTGGTGCGCTCCATGCAGGAGCGGAAGGGTGCCATCTTCGTGGACACCATGATCAGTCCGTCCATGGTCTCGGCACTTGCGCAGAGCCTCCAGATGCCCGGCGTTTCGGGCATGGACAACAACACGATCCTCTTCGAGGTGGGAGACCACGACCCGCCGGAGGTGCTGGACGAGATCGTCGCCGGCCTGGGTCTGGCCGGCGTTCCCAGGATGAACCGTCTCGTCCTCCGTCACGGGGACAACTTCTTCGGCGCACACAAGTCCATCCACGTCTGGCTCACGTGGCACGACGCACGCAACGCCAACCTCATGATCCTCCTGGCCTACATCCTCATGGGCCACAAGGACTGGCGGGGGGCCGAGGTGAGCATCTTCGCCGCCTATCCCCGGAGGGAGGCCAAGGAGCGGGCCCAGGAACTCCACTCCATGATCACCGGAGGCCGGCTCCTCATCAGCGAGAAGAACGTGCTGGTCATCCCCACCGACGACAACATCGACTTCCAACGGCTGGTGGAGGCTCGCTCCGATACGGCGGACCTTGTCATGATGGGCTTCACCGACGCCCGGCTGGAACGGAAGGGCGAGGAGCTCTTCCGCCGGTTCGCTGCGCTGCGTGACGTGCTCTTCGTGTCCGCCGAGGAGACCATCTTCATCGACTGAGCAGGT
>JASFRY010000480.1:0-3978 GCA_050114675.1 Gemmatimonadota bacterium
CTCCTCGGCGGGCGGGAGGAGCCCGTCGACCATGTCGTGCATCCGTTCCGTGGAAAGGTGATGGGTCATCGCTCCAGCGCCTCCTGCACCAGCTTCCGGGCTCTGTGGATCTGGGCTTTGACCGTGCCCAGGCTCACCCCCGTCATGGTTGCGATCTCGTCGTACTTGTATCCCTGCACGTCCCGCAGGACGAGCACCTCCCTGGCCTTCGGGGGGAGCCCCGCGATGGCCCGTTCCAGATCCACCCGGGTACCGGGCATGGCGCTCACCGCGGCTCGTCCGTACCGCTCGAGATCAGGATCCACCAGCTCACGGGCCCGCCGGCGCCCCCGAGAGCGTCGATGCTGGAGCACCAGGTTCACCGTCAGGCGGTGCAGCCACGTCGTGAACCGGCTCTCCCCCCGGAACGAGGCCAACCGCTCCCAGGCCCTCACGTACGCGTCCTGAACCAGCTCCACGGCCTCGTCGCCGTCGGCACACATCCGGAGGCACAGGGCATATACCCTGTCCACCGTGCGCCGGTAGACCTCTTCGAAGGCCCGGGCGTCACCTCGCTGGGCACGCCCGACCAGGGCCTCCACCGTCTCACCACGCGATGTGGTCACCGGCTCTTCCGTGCGGGTGGCAGCGAACCCCATGTCCTCCCGATGGTCCCGTTTGTCGTCGTTCTCGATCGGTCATGGGGTTGGATGCCACCTCGGGTGGGATTGTTGGGAAGCAGCTGCAAACCGATTCCCCTGTTCACAGCCCGTCTCCGGTGAGGTTGGCGACGGTGGTGCGATCCCGTCGGACCAGGGCCTCCGCTGCTTCGGCGAGGAGCGCGAGTCCCCGGACCGCTTCGGTCCGCTCTTCCGGGCTCAGCAGTGACAGCATGGCGGCGACCCGCTCGGGTTCCAGGACTGTCCGGGCATCCCGCACGCGCTCTCCTGCCGCCGTGAGGCGCACGTTGATGACGCGCCGATCCGCGGGATCCCGGTCTCGCCGGACGTACCCTCCCTCCTCCAGGCGCTTCAAGGTGATGGACATGGTGGACGGCGTCACGCCGACGTGGGCTGCCAGCTCGCCGACCATGGTTGGGTCCGCGCCGTCGAGGTAGGAGAGGATCTCGGCCTGGTGCGCGCTCACCCGGGCACCGGTCCCCGGATCGACGATGTGACGGGGTCGGCAGGCGTAGGCGATCCGGGGGTAGGCATGGGTGATGCTGGCGATGTCCGACATATCTCAAGGATATAATATATTGATTAGTCAAATCAATATGTATATCCCATGGGGAGGGGCCTCCAAGGACTGCCGGGGGAACACCTGCACAAGGCGAAAGGAGCCGCCGGGAACGTGACCCTCCTCCTGTCACTCGGCGCGAAGGGCCGTCTGGGGGCTCACGGCGCTGGCGCGCCTGGCCGGATACCAGCAGGCGACCAGCGACACCAGCAGGAGCACGGCCACGACACCACCGTAGGTCAGGGGATCCCGGGGCGAGACCCCGAAGAGGAGGCTGGCCAGGACCTGCGCGGTCGCCAGAGCCCCGAGCACGCCCAGGCATACCGCGATCGCGGCCAGGGCCATCCCCTGCCCCACCACCAGCGTCATGATCCGGGCACGCTCCGCCCCCAGCGCCAGGCGGATCCCGATCTCGCGGGTGCGTTGGGCCACGGAATAGGAGAGGACTCCGTAGATCCCCACCACCGCCAGGAGGAGGGCGACCGAGGCGAACACGAGCTGGAGGAACATGGTGAATCGCTGGCTCGCCGTGGACCGTGCCACGGTCTGTGCCATGGTCGTCACCTGGTACACGGGCAGATCCGGGTCCAGCTCCTTCACCTGCTGCCGCACCGCCGCGACCAGCCCCAGGGGCTCCACTCCGGTACGCAGCAGGACGGTCATGTCCCGCACCCCATACCAGGTGATCGGGCTCTGGGCGTGAAGCAGGTAGAGCTGGGCCCGCGGCGCATCCGCGAGGCTCTCCTGGTGCACCGCGCCCACGATCCCCACGATCCGCGCCCAGCCGGTGCCGGGCTGGCGGATGCGCTCGCCGATGGCGTCCGAGGGCTCCTCGAAGAAGCGTCGGGCCAGGACCTCGTCGACGACGGCCACGGGCTCCGACTCCTCGTTGTCGGTCCGGTCGAACGCCCTTCCCCGCAGCAAGGGGATGCCCATGGTGGCGAAGTATCCCGCCGACACCACCTGGATATCGGCGTTGAGGGGCGGGCCGTCGGTCTCGGTGCGGGGCCGGCTCTCGAACTCGATGTCGTTGGGCGGAAGGCTCCCGGAAAGGGGCGCCGTCCGGACCAGGCCCGCCGAGGTCACCCCGGGCAGGGTGGCCATCCGGGGCAGGAGCTCGCGATAGAATCCTGTGACGTCCTGGTCGTCGGGATAGCGTGCCTGGGGCAGGCTGACCGAAAACGCGAGCACGCGAGCGCTCCGGAAGCCCGGGTCCACCCCCTGCAACCGCCAGAAGCTCTGGATGAGCAGCCCGGCCGCGATGAGGAGCACCACGGCCAGGGCGGTCTGGCTCACCACCAGGAGCTGACGGAGCCGGAAGCGGCCCCGACTCGCCGTGCCTCCCCGCCCTTCCTCGCGGAGCGCCCCCTGCACGTCCATCCGGCGGGTCTGGAGGGCCGGCGCCAGGCCGAAGAGGAAGCCGGCAAGGAGCGACACGCCCCCGGAAAAGGCGAGGACGGTGCCGTCCAGACGAATCCCGTCCGCCCGCGGAAGGTCGGACGGAGCCAGCGCCAGCAGGGCCTCCAGTCCGAAGTGGGCCAGCGCCAGGCCCGCCACACCCCCCAGGGCCGCCACGAGAAGGCTCTCGGTGACGAGCTGACGGACGATGCGTCCTCGCCCTGCTCCCATGGCCGAACGGATCGAGATCTCCCGGAGCCGGCCCTCGCCACGAACGAGGAGGAGGTTGGCCACGTTGGCGCACGCGATGAGAAGAACCAGGCCCACGGCACCGAGAAGGACGAACAGCGAGCGCCGCACATTCCCCACCAGCTGCTCGTGGAGAGGCCGAAGGAACGCCGGGTGGTTCTCGAGGCTCCAGGTGTGCCCCAGGGACGGGTCGTCCTGCCACCGTTGGATGAGCCCGCGGAGCTCGGTGCTGGCCTGATCCAGCGTGACCCCCGGCGCCAAGCGGCCGAGGATCCGTCCGAAGTGGCTCGCCCGACCCGGTGGGTTGGCCGGGTCGATGCCCACGGGGATCCACGCCTGGGTATCCCGATCGGGGAAGGCGAAGCCTTCGGGCATGACCCCCAACACGGTCACCGCCGAGCCGTCCATCTGCACCGTCTTCCCCACGATGGACGGATCGGAGCCGAACCTGCGCTCCCACAGACCGTGGCTCAGCACCACCACGTCGTCCCGGCCGTCCACGTCCTCGTCGGCCGTGAAGACACGCCCCAGGGCCGGCTCCACACCCAGGACCGGAAACATGGTCCACGTAAAGTAGGCCACGTCCAGGCGCTCCGGATCGTCGTCACCGGTGAGCGTGCGCTGGGTTCGCCCCCACAGCCCCATCTCGTCGAACGACCGGGACTGCTTCCGGTAGTCCTGGTACTCGGGCCACGACGCCGGGAACTCCATGAGGTCCATGGAGGGGAACTGGGTCCATGCCACCGTGAGGCGGTCGGGCTGGGGATACGGGAGGGGCCGGAGGACGACGCCGTCCACCACGCTGAAAACCGCGGTGTTGGCGCCGATGCCCAGGGCCAGGGTGAGCACCAGAATGGCCGTGAAACCGGGATGGAGCACGAGCTGGCGTGCCGCGTACCTGAGGTCCTGGATGATGTCGTCCACGAGATCTCCTCCCCTCCCCTCTCCGTTGGTATGGTCGTGGGAAGCCGGTCGCTTCCTCAACGTCCAGGCCCTCCTCACCACGTCCCAAACAGCACCCATCGCCACGCGGAACCTGCCGCCAGGTCCGCGGCGCTCCCGCCACATCTCCTCGAACACATGGGCCATCTCGGGTCCGTGACGCTCCCTGAA
>JASFRY010000481.1:0-3976 GCA_050114675.1 Gemmatimonadota bacterium
GAAGTGCGAGACCGGAATCCTGCTGCCTCTCTCCGACTACGGGAGAGACGGGGCGCCGATCCGGTACAAGGCATGGGTCTGCTCGAACCCCGACTGCGGGTTCAACATCCGGATCGACAACGGCGAAGTCACGTTCGGCCGCAACATAGGCCAGAGCTACAAGTAGCGTCCTCCGGGGTCGGCGCCGAATCCGTGGGCGCGCCCCTCGAGACCCCCGGAGCCCCAACCCCTGCCGACGGGTCCAACGGCTCCGTCCCTGCGTTGTCCGGCACGGCCCGCCACCGGAAGGTGGCCCTCCACGGCGATGGGCCCCTTCGTAACCGACCGCGGAGGTCCCCATGACCCCGCTGCATCCCAGGCTGCGACCGTTCGGGGCGCGTGACGTACCCGCCCCCACCGGCGCCGAGTCCGCTGCCTTCGACCGTCACGCCATCGAGGAGCTGGGCGTTCCGCAGCCCGTCCTCATGGAGAACGCCGGACGAAGCGCTGCGCTTGTCCTACAGCGCCTCTTCCCCGAAGGCCCCGTGGTCGGGTTCGTCGGTGCGGGGAACAACGGAGGCGACGCCCTGGTGCTCCTGCGGAGCCTGCAGGCATGGGGGCGGGAGGTCCATGCCGTGGTGGTGGCCGACCGCGATGCGTCCGAGCCGGTGCTCCACGGCTGGGAGGTTCCCACCACGTCCGACGAGGCTCTGGGAGACGACGAGGCAGCCTGGACGGCGCTCCTGGGGCCGGCGGGCGTCCTCGTGGACGGCATCCTGGGGACCGGGGTGCAGGGGGCGCCGCGGGAGCGCCAGGCGCGGGCGATCCGGCGTCTCAACCGTGCCGGGCGGCCGGTCCTGGCCGTGGACATTCCCTCGGGGGTGGACGGGGCCACCGGCGCCGTCCCGGGTGACGCGGTGGAGGCGGACGTCACCGTCTCGTTCGGCGCGCCAAAGTTGGGAGGTCTCCTGCATCCAGGCCGGGGCAAAGCCGGGCGCCTCGTCGCGGTGGAGATCTCCTTCCCGCCCATGCCCGCCGGGGCGGCCGGCGCCCGGGTGGTCACCCCGGCGTGGGCACAGGCCCACCTCCCACACCGCGGCCTCGACACCCACAAGAACGCCGTCGGGCGGCTCGTGGTCGTGGCCGGGCAGCCGGGGATGGCGGGCGCCGCCGTCCTGGCCACCAGGGCGGGGCTGCGCGCCGGGGCGGGGCTGGTGCAGGTGTGCTCCCCTGCCGAGAACCGTGAGGTGCTCCAGTCCACGGTGCCCGAGGCGATCTACGTGGACGCCGGCGACGCCGGCGCCGTGGAGGAGGCGCTGGGACAGGCGTCCGCCGTGGCCGTGGGCCCCGGGCTGGGTACGTCGGACGAGGCGGCGGCGCTCCTGGAGCGGGTGCTCGGCTCCGGCAAGGCCTCTCTGGTGGTGGACGCCGACGCCCTGAATCTGATCGCGGCGGGACGGGCGCCCGACCTTTCCGCGGTATCCTCCCGGCGGGCGGTCCTCATCACGCCCCACCCGGGGGAGATGGGCCGGCTGCGGGGTCTCTCGGCCGACGACATCGCGTCGGACCGGGTGGGCGTGGCCCGGGCGGCGGCGGCCGACCTGGGGTGCGCCGTGCTCCTCAAAGGAGCGCCTTCCGTGGTGGCCGCGCGGGAATCCGCCGTCCTGGTGGACGTCCAGGGGTCGTCGGACCTGGCCACCGCCGGGATGGGCGATGTCCTCACCGGCGTGAGCGGCGGGCTTCTCGCCCAGGGCATGGCGCCCCGGGAAGGCGGAGCCGTGGCCCTCTATCTCACCGGTCGCGCATCGGTGCTCGCCGGCCGTGGACGGAGCCTGACGCCCCCCGACGTGGTGCGGTGGCTCGCCGACGCCCTGTCCGAGCGGGGCCGGGGGGCCTCGGAGCTGGCGCTCCCCTTCGTCACGCTGGACCTGGATCCCGCCCGGTAGCCCGCGATGTCGGAGCGACGGCGCCTCCCCAGGGTGGCCCTTGGGCCGGGACACGAGTTCGACGTCATCCGACGGTTCCTCGCCGACCTGGGTGAGCCTCCCGACAGCGTGGAGGTGGGTCCCGGTGACGACGCCACGGTGCTGGAGGGCGGGTGGGTCGTGAGCACCGACCTCTCGGTGGAGAACGTCCACTTCCGCCGCGCCTGGATCACGGATCGCGAGGCGGGTGGCCGGGCCACGGCTGCCGCCCTCTCGGACCTGGCGGCCATGGCGGCGCGCCCGGTGGGCGTGCTCGTCTCCATGGCCGTGCAACCGCTGGACGACGTGGATGCCGATGCGGTGTTGGCCGGCGTCCGGGAAGCCGCCGGCGCCGTGGGCGCCAGCGTGCTGGGAGGCGACGTATCGGCCTCGCCGGGCCCCCTGGTCCTGGACGTCGTCGTGCTGGGGCGTACGGATGCGCCGGTCCTGCGGACAGGCGCCGTCCCTGGGGACGAGGTATGGGTCACGGGCGTGCTGGGTGCCAGCGCGGCGGCCGTGCTCCTCTGGGTCCGGGGGGACGAGCCCCCGATGACCCTTCGCCAGGCGTTCGCCTGTCCGGTTCCCCGGGTGGAGGCGGCCCGGGGCCTGGCCGAGGCCGGGGCGCTCCACGCGCTGGTCGATCTCTCCGACGGCCTGGCAGGCGATGCCGGCCACCTCGCCGCCGCCGGGGGGGTCCGCATCGTGCTGGAGGAGCAGCGCATTCCCGTAGCCGAGGCTGCCCGGGCGGCGCTGGGGGACGAGGCCGCTCTGGAGACGGCGCTCCGTGGGGGCGAGGATTACGAGCTTTGCTTCGTCGCGCCGCCCGGCCTCGTGGACGCGTCCGCCCTGGGCGCGCGCCTGGGGCTTCCGCTCACGCGCGTGGGCCGGGTGGAGGAGGGCGAGGGGGTCTGGCTCCAGGGGGCCGACGGCTCGGTGCGTCCCGCCGGCCGGGGCGGCTTCGACCACTTCGGCGGGGACGGGCCCGGCGGAGAGGCCGAAAGGGCATCGCGATGATCGGGCTGCTGCGGGTGGCGCTGGTGGCGGTGCCCCTCACCCTCTGGCAGGCGTCCCGGATCATCTGGGCCTCGTTCCGGAAGAGTCCCCGGCTTCCCTGCATGTGCGAGGAGATCCCCCGGGCGTGGGCGCGGGCCCTGCTCCGGGCGGCGGGGACCCGCGTAGAGCTGGAGGGGGAGGAGCAGATCGACCCGGATCGCCCCCAGGTGCTCGTCGCCAACCACGTGTCCTGGTTCGACGTGCTGGTCCTGGCCGGGTATCTCCCGGGTCGCTACCGATTCGTGGGGAAGGAAGAGCTCACGAGGGTCCCGTTCTTCGGTCCGGCCTGGCAGGCATGTGGGCACATCGCCATCGACCGCGGGGACAGGAACCGGGCCATCCAGTCGCTGGGCGTGGCCCGCACGCTGTTGGAGCGGGACCGCCCTACGGTGATCTTCTTTCCCGAGGGGACGCGCTCGCCCACGGGGGAGTTGCGCTCGTTCAAGAAAGGCGCGTTCGTCCTGGCGATACAGACCGGCGTGGACGTGGTGCCCGCGGCCATCCTGGGGAGCCGCGACGTCATGGCGAAGGGGTCCTGGATGATCCGCACCGGCCGCACGGTCCGGGTGCGCTTCGGACCGCCCCTCTCCGTGGAAGGGCTGGGCGTGGAGGACCGGGACGAGCTGACCCGACGCGGTCGTGACGCGGTGGCGGCGCTCCTGCAACGTCCGCCGGACGACCGGATCGAGGACGGAGAGGCCCGGTAGGAACGAAGAGAACGCGGACCCCCACAGGGGGCCGGTGACGCTCATGAGAACGAGTAACGAGTAAGGAGGCGACGTGTCGGCCATCGTCGGCGTGCGCGGACGTGAGATCCTGGATTCCCGTGGCAATCCCACCGTGGAGGCCGAAGTCATCCTGGAGACCGGAGCGCGGGGCCGCGCCGCCGTGCCGTCGGGCGCGTCGACGGGCGCCCACGAGGCCGTGGAGCTCCGGGACGGGGACCGGGATCGCTACATGGGCAAGGGCGTGCGCAAGGC
>JASFRY010000482.1:0-3966 GCA_050114675.1 Gemmatimonadota bacterium
CGGGCCGGCGCTCCTCCCGCCCCGGCAACCTTTTCCCGCTCCGTCTCGTATATCATGCGAACGGAGTCCGGTCTCCGTCACCTCGCCATCCCTTCACCGACCTCGCCATGCGCACCCCCATCTCGGTCCTGGCGCTCGTCCTGGGCCTCATGCTGCTCGGCGGCACCCTTCCCCGCAGCGCTTCGGCGCAAACCTCCCCTTCCGATTCGGCAGCCGTGCTCCTGGATGCGGCGACCCATTTCGAGGCCCAGGGGCAGACCGCCGTGGCCGATGCCCTCTATCGCCTCATCGTCGGGCGCTTTCCCGAGACGGACGCCGCGCGGCGGGCCCGGCTCCGGCTGGCGGACATGACGACGGTGGCGCGGAACGGCGAGCCGGGGGCGGGCAGGGTGGAGCTGGTGGTGTGGACCACCACCTACGGGCTCTGGCTGGGCGTGGCCGTACCCGGCGCCCTGGGGGCCGAGGACCCGGAGCCCTACGGGGTCGGTCTCCTCCTCGGAGGTCCCGCGGGGTACCTCACCGGGAAGATGCTGGCCCACGCCCGCCCGCTCACGGAAGGCCAGGCCCGGGCCATCACCCTGGGGGGCACGTGGGGGACCTGGCAGGGCCTGGGCTGGGTGAAGGTCCTCGACCTGGGCGCGCACCACACCGACTGCTTCACCTACCCCACCGTCCCCGACGGGTCGACGACGGCGACGGACTGCTACGAGAGCGTCGACGACACGCGGGCCACCTTCACGGGGATGGTCGTCGGAGGCGTGGCCGGGATCGCGGCGGGCACGGTGCTCTCGCGTCGCGACATCACGGCCGGGGTGGCGACCACGGTGAACTTCGGGGCGCTGTGGGGGACGTGGTTCGGCTTCGCGGCCGGGTATCTGGCCGGCCAGGAAGACGACGGACTCCTGGCCACCACGCTCCTGGGTGGCGACGCGGGCCTCCTGGGCACGGCGCTCCTGGCACCGGGATGGAATCCCAGTCGGAGCCGGGCGCGCATCGTGAGCATCTACGGCGTCATCGGGGGCTTGTCCGGGCTGGGCCTGGATCTCGTGCTGCAGCCCGACGACGACAAGGTGGCGGTGGGCCTGCCCCTGGCGGGGAGCCTCCTGGGCCTGGCTCTGGGCGCCGGGACCACGCGGAGCTACGACGCCCCAGGCGGGGCGAGGCGAGGCGAGGGTGGCGGCCTACCGTCGGGGGCGCTGATCAGCGTGCGGGACGGAAGCTGGACCGTGGACCCGCCGGTTCCCTACCCCGTCATGGTGGAGCGGCCGGGTCCGTCGGGGATGGAGCGGCGGCCCGCTCTGGGGGTCACGCTCCTGAGCGCGAGGCTCGGTGGGCCACGATGAGCTCGCCGTGCTCCCTGCCGTTCTCGATGAAGATCTTGTTGGCGTTGTGTCCCGCGGCGATGACACCGGCGATGTAGACCCCCGGAACGTCCGTGGCCATGGTCGCCGGGTCGTGGGTAGGAATGCCCGACTCCTCGTCGATGCGCACGCCCAGATCCCGGAGCATCCACGGGTCGGCGCGCCACCCGGTCATGGCGAGGACGAAGTCGTTGTCGATCTCCACGGTGGCGTCCGAGCCCTCGGCCCGCAGCACGACGGACGAGGGCTTCACCTCGGCCACGCGGTGCTTGAAGTAGACCTCGATCTCACGGTTCTTGAGGCGGTTGGTGATGTCGGGGACGACCCAGGGCTTCACGCCCTTGTCGATGCTGTCCAGGAAGTGGACCATGGTCACCCGCGCACCGTTCCGGTACGTCTCCAGCGCCGCCTCCACCGCAGAGTTGCTCCCCCCCACCACAAGGACGTCCTGGTCGTAGAACGGATAGGGCTCCTTGTAGTAGTGGAGCACCTTGGGGAGCTCCTCGCCGGGCACGTCCAGATCGTTGGGCTCCTGGAATCCGCCCGTGGCCACGACCACCGCATCCGCACGGTAGGTGCCCTCGATGCCGTCCCGCTTCCTGGTACGGACCGTGAAGTCGCCCTCGCGGCCCGAGATCTCCGTCACCTCCTCGTACTGGCGCACGTCGATGCCCCAGTGACGCACCACGAAGCGGTAGTACGCCAGGGCGTCCCGCCGGGTGGGCTTGTCCCGGGGGATGGTGAAGGGCACGTCACCGATCTCCAGCATGCGGGCGGTGCTGAAGAACGTCATGTAGTAGGGGTAGTCCACCAGGGAGGCGGTGATGCACCCCTTGTCGACGAGGGCGCAGGACATGCCTGCCTTGGCCGCCGCGGCACCCACGGCGATCCCGCACGGACCCGCACCCACAACCAGAATCTCGAACCGTTCGTCCATAGACGGTGCCATACCCCCACTGGGAGAATCGTTCCGCCCTCCCGGACACGCTTGGCGTGGGGCATCGTCGGGTCCCATACCGCCCGGCATCACGCCCCGTGGGGCATTGCCGCGTCCCGCGCCTCCCGCCAAGCTTCGACGCGGGAAGTCCCGTGTCGGGCGCCGCCCGCCCTCTCGTCCTCATGCCCCGGAGCGTCATGGCCTCCGCCGAGTCCGAAGCCCGCAAGGCCCTCAACCGACTTCGCCGCGCCGCCGAGAAGGTCCAGCGCGAGCTGGAAGAGCTGGAAGGTGCGCTGAAGCACGCGGAGGGCGCCGACTTCCCCGTCGACGCCTACGCCATGGTTTCGGAAGCCGTCAGGGCCGTCCTGGACTTCACCGACGAGGAGGCTCGGCGCCTCCAGGAGAAGATCCTCCACGCGGGAGGCCTGGAGCCGGGTCGGGTGCGTCGAGGGTAGGGTCGGCCGCTTCCGCGTCCGGACCCGTCGCGGCACAGGCCGCGATGTCCGCCACCGCCTGGCGCAGCGCGGCGTCCTCCTTCCGGAACCAGCGACGGTAGAGGGCCCAGCCGGGGAGGGCGGCGCCGGCCAGGAGGGCAAGGGGACCCGCGAAGCCCACGGCTCCGATTCCACCCACGACCTTGAAGGCCGTCGCCGTCACCATCAGGCCCAGGGTCCCGCCCAGCGCCCCGCTGGTGAACGCGCCGTCGCGGAAGTTGCCCAGCGCCTCGATGCGGGTGCCCTCCTCTTCGGCGCGAATCGTGAGGTACCGCCCGCCGAAGTAGTCCCGCGCCTTCCACTCCAGCCCATCGGCGTCCTCGCGCACGACACCGTGGCGTCCCATGGCTGCGCGGATGCGGCGGAGGATCTCCCCTCTCCGCTCCGGGGAGACATGCCCCTCCACGACCACGTCGTACCGGGTCGACACCCGGAGCCTCCGCGACTCGCCCGCCGCGCCCTCAGCCTGCACCGCGAGGGCGGCCGACTCCACGCGCGCCGGGTCGATGCCCACCTCGGCGGCGATCTCCTTGAGTTGGCGCAGCGTGAGCCCACCCGCTTCCCCGGAACCCCCTCCATCTCCCTCGAGGGCGCGCCGCAAGATCAGCGAGACCTCTTCGTCGTTGTAGCGCTTCTCCGTCATTTGCCTTCCCGGGTGGAGGAGAGGAACGGATCGACCATGATACGCGTCGTGGGACCGGTGTCGTCAACGGACTCATCGCCGCCCCGCCTCGACGGGGCCGGGTCCCCCTGATACCGTAGCCCACGGCGGGGCCGCCCGGCCCCCTCCACCCGAGCCGGATCCAAAGCCATGGACCGTCGCACCTTCGCCCGAACCTCCGCCCTCGCCGCAGCCGGTGCGCTCGCGGCTCCGGGTCCCGCCTTCGCCCGATTTCGTCGCTCCGACCTGGTCTTGCGGGGTGCCACCGTGTTCGACGGCAGCGGTGCACCCGGCCGTGAGGTCGACGTGGCCGTCACCGGCGACCGGATCACGGCGGTGGGGCAGAATCTGCCCGCCGGATCGGAGGAGCTGGACCTGCGCGGCCTCGCGCTCGCGCCGGGCTTCATCGACATCCATTCCCACGCCGACATGTCCCTCTTCATCGAGCCCCGGGCGGAGAGCCGGATCCGGCAGGGCGTCACGCTGGAAGTGGTCGGACAGGACGGGAGCTCG
>JASFRY010000483.1:0-3959 GCA_050114675.1 Gemmatimonadota bacterium
GGTGTGAGCGAGAACAGCCTCGATGCCGTGTCGGATCGCGACTGGATCTGCGATCTGGCCTACGCCGGCGCCATGATCGGGGTCCACCTGTCCCGTCTGGGCGAGGACCTGGTGCTCTTCAGCTCCACCGAGTTCGGGTTCGTGCGCCTCTCCGACGGCTTCAGCACGGGCTCGAGCCTCATGCCCCAGAAGCGCAATCCCGATGTGGCGGAGCTGGCTCGGGGGAAGTCGGGGCGGCTGGTCGGCAGCCTCTCCTCGCTCCTCACGCTGCTGAAGGGGCTCCCCACCGGCTACAACCGGGACCTCCAGGAAGACAAGGAGGCTCTGTTCGACACCGTGGACACCCTGCTCCTCACGCTCCCTGCCGTCTCCGGGGCCGTGGCGGGCGCCGCCTTCCGCCCCGAGCGCATGCGGGCCGTCATGGACGCCCAGCTCCTGGCAACGGACGTGGCAGACTACCTGGTGCGCCGGGGTGTGCCCTTCCGCGAGAGCCACGAGGTGGTCGGGCGGCTCGTACGGCGCGCCGAAGAGGCGGGCTGCAGCCTGGCGGAGCTGGAGGTTGCCGTCTTCCGCGAGGAGCACTCCGCCTTCGGAGACGATGTCCGGGAGGTCTTTTCCTGGCCGCGCTCCGTGGACGCACGGGACACGGACGGTGGCACGTCCCGGCGCTCGGTCGGGGCCCAGCTCGAGGCGCTACGTGCCCGCCTCGCCGGCTGATCCAGGCGAGAGGGTGCGCCCGGCGGCGCCGCAGAAGGGTCGCAGTCCGTCCATGAGGGCGTCGAACTCCTCGAAGTCGAGGGATTGTTCCCCGTCGGAGGTGGCCTCCTCCGGGTTGGGGTGCACTTCCACGATGATCCCGTCGGCCCCCGCCGCCACGGCGGCGTAGGAGAGGGGAGCCACCAGGGAGCGACGCCCCCCGGCGTGGGACGGGTCCGCCAGCACCGGAAGGTGCGTCTCCTCCTTCAGGACCGGGATGGCCGCCAGGTCGAACGTATTCCGCGTAGCGGTCTCGAACGTCCGGATCCCCCGTTCGCAGAGGATCACGTTGGGGTTTCCCTGGCTCATCACGTATTCGGCAGCGAGGAGGAGGTCCTTCACCGTGGCCGACATGCCCCGCTTCAAGAGGACGGGGCGGCGGAGGCGTCCCACCTCGCTCAGAAGCGCGAAGTTCTGCATGTTGCGCGCGCCCACCTGGAGCACGTCGGCGTACGAGGCGACCAGCTCCACCTGCCGGGTATCCATGACCTCGGTCACCACGGGGAGTCCCGTGGCGCCGCGGACTTCGGCCAGGAGCTCCAGTCCCTCCTCACCGAGACCGCGGAAGGAGTAGGGTGACGTCCTGGGCTTGAAGGCCCCGCCGCGCAGGGCCCGGGCGCCTCTTCGAGCCACGTGCTCGGCGGTGCGCATCAGCATGTCCCGCCCCTCGACGGAGCAGGGACCCGCCACCACGACGAACTCTTCGCCTCCCAACTCGGCGACGCCCACGGGCACGCGTGTCGGCTCGGCGGCGAACTCCCGGGACGCCAGCTTGTACGGCTTGAGGACCTCGTGGACCGCCTCCACGCCGGGAATGCTCAGGAGGGGAACGTTCTGAAGCCGGGATTCGTCGCCGACGCACCCGATGATGGTCCGCTGCTCGCCCCGGGACACGTGGGTACGCAGGCCGGCCGCCTCCACCCGCTCCCGGATGTGGTCCAGCTCCTCCTGGGTCACCCCTCTTCTGGTGACGATGATCATGCGGTCACTCCCGTGGGTCCGCGGAAGAAAAGGCCGGAAGAATCCCACGAAGGCCCGGGGGTGTCAACCCGTGTACCCTGGAAACTCGACGAAGCGACAGGTACCTTTTTCGCAGCTCTCGCGTGGTCTTCGGGACCGCGCGTCGGCATCCCCGATGCTCGAAACTCGACCGCCGTGACGCGGAGACGGAAGCCATGAGTCCCAAAGCCAAGACCTCGAAGGTCCAACGCCCCAAGCTCGACGAGATGGGCCTGTCGCTGGGCAAGAAGGTTCGCCTGCATCGCATGATGTACGAGCACGGCCTGAAGAACGGCACGCTCCTCATCCTGCCCATCGACCAGGGCCTCGAACACGGTCCCGTCGACTTCTTCCCGAACCCGCCGTCGGCCGATCCCAACTTCCAGTGGCGCCTCGCCGTGGAGGGGAACTACAACGCCATCGCGCTGCACTACGGACTGGCCCGCAAGTACATGAGCGAGTGGGCAGGCAGGATCCCGCTGGTCCTCAAGCTCAACGGTAAGACCTCCATCCCTTCCGACGCCGAGGCCCTCTCCACGCTCACGGGGTCGGTGGAGGATGCGGTGGCCATGGGCGCCGACGCGGTGGGCTATACCCTCTACGTGGGGTCGCCGCGCCAGGACGACGACTTCCTCCAGCTCCAGTCCGTGCGCGAGGACTGCGACCGGTACGGCATGCCGCTCGTCGTGTGGTCCTACCCTCGAGGCAGCGCCATCGAGGGGAAGGGCGGCCGCGATTCGCTCTACGCCGTGGAGTACGCCGCGCGGGTCGCCCTCGAGCTGGGTGCCGACGTGGTCAAGCTCAACCTGCCGAAGCACTCGGACAAGGACAAAGACCAGCCCAAGAAGTACCAGGCCATCGACTTCGACGACGCCGAGGCCGCGCGCCGGGTCGTGCAGCAGGCCGGTCGCTGCCTGGTGCTGTTCAGTGGGGGCAGCAAGCTCGGTGACGAGGACGTGATGCACAAGGCCAAGGTCGTCATGGAGGCGGGCGCCGTGGGGCTCATCTTCGGACGCAACATGTGGGAGCGTCCGTGGAAGAAGGCCACGGCCATGACCCAGCGCATCAAGGACGAGGTTCTGTCCAAGTATCCGGGCTGACCTGTTGGACAATGCAGAGGCCCTGAAGCGCGCTGCCGCTGCCCGGGCCCTGGATCTCGTCGAGAGCGGCATGGTCCTGGGCCTGGGCACCGGCAGCACCATGGCCCACTTCCTCGATCTCCTGGGCGAACGGATCGGGAGCGGTGCGCTCACCGGTATCCGGGGTGTGCCCTCGTCCGTGCGCACCCGGAAGAGGGCCCGGGAGTTGGACATTCCCTTGACCAACCTGGCCGACCAGCCGCGTCTCGACCTGGCGGTGGACGGCGCAGACGAGGTCTCCCCCGAGGTGGACCTCATCAAGGGCATGGGTGGGGCGCTGCTGCGAGAGAAGATGGTGGCGCAGGCGTCGGAGCGGTTCGTCATCATCGCCGACGACAGCAAGGCGGTGGAACGCCTGGGGACCCGCTCGCCCCTTCCGGTGGAGGTGGCGACGTGGGAGTGGGCGTCGCATGTGCCGTTCCTGGAGGGACTGGGTGCCCGGGCCACGCTTCGGCGGGGTGAGGACGGCGAGCCCTACCGTACCGACAACGGCAACGTGATCCTGGACTGCATCTTCGCCCGCGGGATCGCCGATCCCCACGCCCTCAACGCCGTCCTGGAGGCCCGCGCGGGTGTCGTGGAGACGGGCCTCTTCCTCGCCATGGCGGCGCAGGCCTTCCTGGCGGGTCCCGAAGGGATCCGCGAAGTCCGGAGAAAGCCGTGAAGCTGGCGCCGAGCATCCTGTCGTGCGACTTCGGCCACCTGGCGCGGGAGATCGGGACGGCCGAGGAGGGCGGCGCCGATTGGATCCACGTCGATGTGATGGACGGGCATTTCGTGCCCAACATCACCATCGGGCCCGTCATCACCCGGGCGGCCCGGGCGGCCACCGAGCTTCCCCTGGACGTGCACCTCATGATCCAGGCACCGGACCGGTACCTGGAGGCCTTCGCCGAGGCCGGGGCCCACTCGATCACGGTGCACCAGGAGGTGTGCCCCCACCTCCACCGCACGGTGCAGCACATCCACGACCTGGGAGCGCGGGCCGGCGTGGCCGTCAACCCCGCCACGCCGCTGGCGGCCTTGGAGGAGATCGTTCCCTTCGTGGACCTCCTCCTCGTCATG
>JASFRY010000484.1:0-3935 GCA_050114675.1 Gemmatimonadota bacterium
CGTGCCGGGCGATCCGCAGATCGCGCCCGATGGTCGGTCGGTGGCCTACACGGTGACCACCTACTCCCTCGAGGAGAACCGGGGCACCACGCGGATCTGGATCGCGGCGCTGGACGGCAGCGGCGGTCGCGCCCTCACCGGCGGGGCGGGCTCGGACAGCCAGCCGCGCTGGTCACCGGACGGCTCCCGGCTGGCCTTCGTCTCGACCCGGGGCGGCTCCGCCCAGATCTGGGTCCTCGCCATGGACGGCGGTGAGGCGCACCAGGTGACGGACCTGGACACCGGAGCGTCGAGCCCGGTGTGGGCGCCCGACGGACGGAGCCTCTACTTCGTCAGCGACGTTCCGTGGCCGACTCCGTCGAAGCTCGAGAGCCTCGAAGGCTCGTTCGACACCGATGCCCTTCTGTGGGACCACCTGCTCTACCGGCACTGGAACGAGTGGCGTGCGGGCGTCCGTACCCATCTGTTCTCGGTGCCCGTGGAGGGCGGAACGGCGAAAGACCTGACGCCGTGGGACGAGGACGCGCCGACGAACACCCTGCCGGGCTACGGAGACGTGGCCCCGGCGCCCGACGGCTCGGAGATCGCCTTCGTCATGAACCCCGACTCCGTCGTGGCCGCGAGCACGAACAACGACATCTTCGTCATGCGTTCCGACGGGACCGACCGGCGGGCGCTGACGACCAACCGAGGGAATCAGAACTCTCCGGCCTACTCGCCCGACGGCCGGTATATGGCGTACCGGTCCCAGCCCACCCCGGTCTTCGAATCGGACCGGACGCATCTCATGCTCCTCGACCGCCGGTCGGGCCAGGCCGAGGACCTGACGCCGAGCTGGCCCCTCTCCGTGGGCCAGATCGTGTGGGCGCGGGACTCGCGGGCGATCTACGCCACGGTGGAGGAGCGTGGCCGGGTGGGCATCTACCGGATCAGCGTGCCGGACGGTGCCAGGACGCGGGTCTTCTACGACGGCACGGCGGGGTCGATCTCCCTGAGCCCCGGAGGGCGCACGGTGGTCTTCGTGCGCTCCACGGCGAACCGTCCGCCGGAGGTGTTCGCAGCCTCCACAGACGGATCGGGCGTCCGGCCCCTGACCCATCTCGCCGACCCGGTCGTGGCCGAGCTGGACATGCGACCCGCCGAGGACTTTGCCTTCGTGGGCGCCGAGGGCGATTCGGTCCACGGCTTCCTCATCAAGCCGCCGGGCTTCGACCCTTCGCGGAAGTACCCCATGGTGTACCTGGTCCACGGCGGCCCCCAGGGGGCGTGGGAGGACCAGTGGCACGCCCGGTGGAACTACCAGATGTTCGCGGCCCCGGGCTACGTGGTGGCGGCGGTGAACTTCCACGGGTCCACGGGCTACGGCCAGGCGTTCACAAACTCCATCTCCCAGCATTGGGGCGACAGGCCCTACGAGGACCTGATGAAGGGCCTCGACGTCCTGCTGGAGCGGTATCCGTTCATCGACGGAACCCGTCTGGGGGCTGCCGGTGCCTCGTACGGCGGGTACATGATCTACTGGATGGAAGGCCACACCGACCGCTTCAAGGTGATGGTGGATCACGACGGCGTCTTCAACACGGTGAGCATGTACGGCTCCACCGAGGAGCTCTGGTTCCCCCTTCACGAGTTCGGCGGGAATCCCTACGGAAGCCAACGCGACCTCTATGAGAAGTGGTCTCCCCTGAACTACGTGAAGAACTGGAAGACGCCCATGCTCGTCGTGCACTCGCAGCACGACTACCGTCTGGACATGTCCCAGGGGTATCAGGCGTTCACCGCGCTCCAGCAGATGGGGGTGCCGTCCCGCTTCCTCTACTTCCCGGACGAGTACCACTTCGTGGTGAAGCCCCGGAATCGCCGGCTCTGGTGGGCGACGGTCATGGACTGGCTGGGATCCTACCTGGAGCCGTCGGGATCGGGAGGAGCGCGCTGAGCTCCATGCCTCCGACACGGCGCGAGGTCCTGGCCCGACTGGCCGCCCTGGCTGCTGCCGCCGCGCTCCCCGAGCGCGCGTGGGCGCTTCGGGCCTCCGATCCCCTGGACGGCACCATCGCCGCCTACCGGGAAGGACTCCGCCGCGGCGCGTGGAGCGCCGCCGAGGTCACCGCCCACGCCCTGGACCGCTGTCGAGCCGAGGGCATGGCCTGGCGGGCCATCGACGTGCTGTCCGACGTGGCTCCGGACGAGGCGCGGGCGGCAGACGCGAGGCTCCGTGCCGGGCGGCTCCGCGGGCCCCTCGACGGGGTTCCCGTGTTCGCCAAGGCCATCTATGACATGAACGGGCTGCCGACGACGGCCTCCAACGCCGAGTGGGCCAGGCTCTACCCCGAACCGGTGCGGCGCGACGCCCTCGAGGTGGCGCGGCTCCGGGCCGCCGGGGCCATCGTGCTGGGCAAGACCGCCGCCGACGATTTCGCCTATCATGGCAATGGCACGAGCAGCCACACCGGCCAGGTCCTCAATCCCCACGATCCCACGGGGACACGCACGCCCGGCGGGTCCAGCGCCGGCTCGGCCGTCGCCGTCGCGGACGGCATGGCCTTCGCCGCCCTCGGCACCGACGACGGCGGCTCCAACAGGATCCCGGCCCAGTTCACCGGCGTCGTGGGGATGAAGCCGACGTTCGGCCTCGTGCCACGCACCGGCGTGATCCCGACCTGGCCCTACCTCGACACCCACGGCCCGCTGGCGCGCACCGTGGCCGACGCGGCGCTTCTCCTCGCGGTCGTGGCGGGGGCCGACGCGTCGGATCCCCTGGCGCGCGCCGGCGCCTGGAGCCCCGTCCCGCCGCCCACGTCCCTGCGCGACGACGCGCTGGCGGGCGTACGGTTGGGACGGGTGGAGGCGCACGTACCCCGGGACGAGATGACGGCGGAGGCCCTCGAGGCCTGGGCTCGGGCGGTGGCCGACCTGCACGCCGCAGGCGCCGCCGTGGAGCCGTTCACGCCCTCAGTCACCCTGTGGGACGTGCGAGACGCCTTCGCGGAGGCGGCACGTGCCCTCGGAGACGTGCCCGCGGACCCGAGATCGCCGGCGCCCACGGCCAACGCCCTCTACCGCTACTTCGCCGGGCGCACGGAGCAGCCTCGCGAGGCGGTGCGCAGGGGCTATGCGGCGTACCGGCGGTTCTACGACGTGCTCCCGGAGCGGTGGGAAGACTGCGAGCCGCTCCTCGTCCAACCCATGGAGGACGACCCTGCCGGTCGGTCCTTCGCGCGTTCCCGTGCCCGGGTGGTGGCCGGCCTGCGCGACTCCATGCAGGCGGCGGGGGTGACGGCCATGGTCTACCCGACCATGCCGTTCAACGCGCCGCCTGCCGCCGGTTCATGGCCGCCCGTTCGCACACCGCTGAGCTACGGAAACTGGCTCGGACTTCCCGAGGTCTCCGTCCCGGCGGGGCTGGGGGCGGACGGGATGCCGGCGCTCAACGTGTCCATCGTGGGGCTACCGGGTGAAGATGCGTCCGTGTTGTCCCTGGCCCACGCCTATGAGCGGCACTCCCGCCGCTTCGTCCAACCACCACGTCCGGGAGGGCGCTGACTCCCCGGGAGCATCCGTGCGCCGGCACGGGTGGCGGCGTGCTCACCTCCTCCAGGGATCCGCCGGCGATCGGCCGCGTTCGGGATCGCGTGTCGGGTCCTACGCCCCTCCCTCCGGCGGCGGCTCGGGCAGCGACTCGCGATTCGGCGACTCCAGGAGCGCACGGTAGAAGTCCCGCTCCTCCTCCAGCTTGGTCAGACGCGTGTGGAGGTCGCTCACGGCCTCGTTGAGCCGGTCGACGTCCTCGGGGCTCGCCCCGGGCAGCGGCTTGGGCCGCCCGGAGCGGGACATGAGCACCTTGCCGACCGTGGAGATCAGGACGAGGAGGAGGATGAACTCGAAGAGGCCGATGCCGATCATGGAGCACGCTCGGAGGCAGGGGCGAAGTCTCC
>JASFRY010000485.1:0-3900 GCA_050114675.1 Gemmatimonadota bacterium
CAGGGCCTCGGTCTGGTCGTGGGTGACATAGATGGTCGTGGTCCCCATCCGGCGATGGAGGCGGGCGATCTCCGTGCGCATCTGTCCCCGGAGGCGAGCGTCCAGATTGGACAGGGGCTCGTCCAGGAGGAGCGCCACCGGATCCCGCACCAGGGCGCGCCCCATGGACACGCGCTGCCGCTGGCCCCCCGAGAGGGTCGCGGGCTTCCGGTCCAGGAGCTCCGTGAGCTCCAGGGTCTCCGCGGCCTCCAGGACCTTCCGCTCCCGCTCCGCCTCGTCCACGCCGGCGATCTTCAGAGGGAACGCCAGGTTCTCCGCCACCGTGAGATGGGGATAGATGGCATAGCTCTGAAAGACCATAGCCATGTTCCGCTCCCGTGGATCCAGGCCGTTCACCGAGCGCCCGTCCACGCGCACGTGTCCATCGCTCACCTCCTCCAGGCCGACGATGAGGCTCAGCAGCGTCGACTTGCCGCACCCCGAGGGTCCCACCAGGACGAAGAACTCCCCGTCCTCGATGTCCAGGCTCACGTCGCGAACGGCCGTGGTGCCGTCGCGGAAGCGCTTGGACACGCCGTCGAGTCGGATCGCAGCCATGGCCACTACCCTTTCACGGCGCCGGCGGTGAGGCCGGCGACGATGCGTCGGTGGAAGACGAGCATGAGGACGACCACGGGCACCGTCACCACCACCGATGCCGCCGCGATGGAGCTGGTGGGCTCCTGGAAGCGGGAGGCGCCGGTGAAGAAGGCCAGGGCCGCGGGCACCGTGCGTGCCCGATCCGTGGAGGTGAGGGAGAGGGCGAACAGGAAGTCGTTCCACGCGAACACGAACACCAGGATGGCCGACGTGGCCACCCCTGGAGCCGCCAGGGGCACGATGACCTTCCGGAACGCCTGGAGCCGCGTGGCTCCGTCCACGCGGGCGGCCTGCTCCAGCTCCCAGGGAAGGTCCCGGAAGAAGGCCGACAGGGTCCAGATGGAGAGGGGCAGCGTGAAGGAGAGGTAGGGCAGAACGAGCCCGGCCCAGGTGTCGAAGAGCCCCACCTGCCGCCACAGGTCGAAGAGGGGACCGATGATGGCCACGGGCGGGAACATGGCGATGGAGAGGGCCGCGCCCAGGATGGCCAGGCGGCCCGGAAAGCGGAGGCGCACCACCGCGTAGGCCGCCAGCGAACCCACCGCCACGGCCAGCACCGTGGCCAGGGCGGCGATCCCCAGGGAGTTGCGGAGCGCCGCCGGAAAGTGGGGATCGGCGAAGATGCCCCGGTAGTGCTCGAGCGTCACGTGACGGGGAATCAGGCGGCCGTCGGCGAGCTCCGATGCCGGCTTGAGCGAGAGGGACACGATCCAGGTCACGGGCACCACGGCGTAGAGCAGGACCATCACCGTCGTGAGGCCCCAGGCCGCCCGTTCCAGCGCGGGCCGACGCCGGCTCACGGTCTCCCTCCACCGGCACCCGTCGCGCCCAGAGAGACCCGGAGCGTCTTGATGAACACCGCGGCCACCACGATCACCCCCAGGAAGATGAGCACCGACACCGCCGAGCCCAGCCCCAGGTTGAGGCTCACCAGAAGGGTGTCGTAGCCCACCAGCGACACGGGCTCGGTGCCCAGCGCGCCCCGGGTCTGCACGAACACGGTGTCGAAGATCCGGATGGCGTCCACCGTGCGGAAGAGAAGCGCCACGGCGATGGCGGGCTTCATGAGCGGCAGGGTCACGTGGACGAAGCGCTGCCACCACGTGGCTCCGTCCACGCGCGCCGCCCGCAGCGCGTCCTGGGGCACCAGGGCCAGGCCCGCCAGAAGGAGCAGGGCCATGAACGGCGTGGTCTTCCAGATCTCCGTCGCGATGATCACCAGGAAGGCCGACCACGAACGGCCCAGCCAGGGGCGGTCCAGCAGGCCGAGGCCCTGGACGAATCCGGTGGTGGGATCGAAGGCGAAGCGCCACGCCAGCGCCGCCACCACCGTGATGATGCCGTAGGGGACCAGGACCGCCATGCGGACGGTCTTGCGGCCCACCAGCGCCCGGTGCATCACCAGCGCCAGCGCCATCCCCAGGACCAGCTCCACCGAGACCGACGCCACGGTGATGAGGGCCGTGCTCGCCACGGCGTGCCACCAGATGGGGGATCCCAGAACGGTGAGGTAGTTGTGCAGGCCCACGAAGCGCCGGGCGTCGGGAAAGCGGAGGTCGTACCGGTAGAGGGACAGGCGGATCGCTTCCAGGACGGGCCAGGCCGCCACCGCCGCCATGGCCGCCACCGCGGGGAGGGAGAGGAGCCATCCCAGCCGGTGCTCCCGGGGGATGCGCATCAGCGCAGTCCCCTGGAATCCAGTGCCCGGCGCACCGCCTCGCGGAGACGGGGGACATCGGCCAGGGAGTCCACGTGGGCCAGGGGATGGAGGGTCCGGGTGACGGCCAGGGAGATATCGGAGTACAGCGGGGTCCGGGCGCGCTGCACCGCGTCCCGCAGGGTCTCCCGCAGCACGTCGGCGAAGGGAAAGACGCGCCGGATGTCGGGATCGTCGTAGAGGGCCGAGTCGGTGGGGGGGAGCCCGCCCATGGAGGCGGCCGTCCTCTGGCTCTCCGTGGACGCGAGACAGAGCGCGGCCTCGCGGGCCAGCTCCGGATGGCGCGTGTAGGCCCCGACGCCCACGTCGATGCCCCCGATGGTGACCCGGCTCGGCTCACCCGGCACGACGGCGGGCCAGCGGGCCCATCCCATGTGGCGTGCCACGTCCGGAGCGTCCTCCCGGGCGCTGGGCCACACGTAGGTGTAGTTCACCATGAACGACGATCCGCCCGACTCGAAGGCCAGGCGGCCCTGGTCCTCGCGGCTGGTGGAGAGGGTCGGATCGGCGGCAGGGGACGTGGCGAGACGCTTCATCACGCCAAGCGCCCGCCGTGTGGGCTCCGTGGGGAGAGCCACCGTGGTGTCCGCCGGCCCCAGCACCGCTCCGCCGGCCGAGGCCAGAAGCGACGTGAAGAAGACCGTGAGCCCCTCATAGCGCTCGCCCTGGGCCTGGATGGTCCCCGAATCGCCCAGCGCCTCGGCCATGCGGATCATCTCGTCCCAGGTGGCAGGAGGATGGTCCACCCGGTCGGTGCGATACCAGAGGAGCTGGGTGTTGGTGGTGAGGGGCACGGCCCACAGCCGGTCCCGGTAGCGGGCCGTCTCCACCGCCGAGCCCAGCCGCCCGGCGGTGGCGCGCCCGGCGTCCGAGTCCGGCCAGGGGAGGATCCAGCCCGCCGCGGCGAACTCGGGGACCCAGATGACGTCCATCCCCACCAGGTCGATGTCCCGGTCCCTGGCCGCCAGCCTGCGCACGAGCTGGGAGCGCTGCTGGTCCGCGTCGGTGGGGAGGGGGGTGAGGGCGATGCGGTACCGTCCGCCCGAGGCGTCGCCGCACCGACGGGCCGAGGTGGCAAAGGCGCCCGACGGCTCGTCGTACACGTACCAGCGGAGCACGGGAGGCCCCTGGGGCGTGCCTCCGGAGCAGGCCGCGAGCAGCATCGCGACCCACCCGCCGGCCCACCCCGCCAGGGGGATGCCCACGCGCCTCGCAGCCTTCAACATGACCCATGAGCGTACGACGGTGACGGCGTGTCGTTCCGTTCCCACCGCCCCGGCGAGCCGCTCCCGTCGGAACCGCACCTCTTCGTCCGGGTTCTTTCCCGGAGCGCCACAGCTGACGAGCCCCCTTCCCCACCCGACCCCCCGGAGCCATGAACGCACGACGACACACAGCCCTGACAGCCCTGGCCGCGCTCGCCGTCCTCTCCGCATGTGGTGGAGGAGAGCAGGAGTCCGAGGCCATGCCCGAGACTTCGACCCCCGAGGCCCAGCCGGCCGCGGAGGCCGGACCCTCGGTGACGATCCTCCAGCCCCAGGACG
>JASFRY010000486.1:0-3872 GCA_050114675.1 Gemmatimonadota bacterium
GGCCAGCAGGTAGATCCCCCACCACAGCACGGCGTCACCGAAGTAGTTGGGGTGACGACTGTACCGCCACAGTCCCGAGTCCAGGATCCGCCCACGGTTGGCCGGGTCCGCGCGGAAGCGAACGAGTTGGGCGTCGGCGATGGCCTCGGTGAAGAAGCCCCCCAGGAACACGGCGGTGCCCAGGGCGTCCAGGGGGCCCAGGGGGACGGTCCCGGCGATGGCCCCCAGAACGGGCAGGGACACCACCCAGAGGATCGCTGCCTGGAGCCAGAACACGGTGAAGAGGCTGGACCATGCGAAGGACGCGCCCCCGCGCGCTCGCATCGCCGCATAGCGGGGATCCTCTCCCTCGGCGCGGTTCCGGGTGAGGAGGTGGAGGCCCAGGCGTGCGGCCCAGGCAGCCACGAGCCCCGTCACCAGGAGGCCACGGGGCGACGGATCGCCGTGGACCACCAGATAGACCACGGTCACCACCAGGAAGCCCGGGCCCCAGAAGGGGTCGGCAATGCTCGCGTCCTGAAGCCGCAGGCTCACGATCCAGAGCACGGAGAAGGCGAGGAGCGCGGCCGCGAGGCCGGTCGCGGCGAGGGCGAGGAAGCTCATGGGACGGCGTACCCCCGGGACGCCGAAGGTTGCCCGACGTCTCGACAATGACGCACGCCCGCCCCGGAGGCGCCCCGCGGGCACCCTTGATGTGTCGGTCCTCCTCCTGTTTCATTTCCGGCCCACCGCGTCACCCGCCGGAAGAACAGGACACGATGCCCCCAGAAGCCCCCTCGGCCCCAACGGCGCACCCCGCCCTCATCGCCCGGGAGCTGGGCACAGGCGTGGAGCAGGTGCAGGCCGCGGCGGAGCTCCTGGCCGGAGGCGCAACGGTACCCTTCATCGCCCGGTACCGGAAGGAAGCCACCGGCTCCCTGGACGAGGTGCAGGTGGCCGCCGTGCGCGACCGCCTGGCCCAGCTCGCCGAACTCGACAAGCGGCGGGACGCCATCCTCGCCTCCCTCGAGGAACGCGGACTCCTGGACGACGACCTGCGGCGCCGCATCACCGGAGCCGACACCCTCCCCGCTCTGGAGGACGTCTACCTCCCATTCAGACCCAAGCGCCGCACCCGGGCCATGGCCGCCCGGGAGGCAGGCTTCGAGCCTCTGGCCGCCACCCTCCTGGCCCAGACGGGGAAGCGGATCGACCTGACGTCTTTCGAGGACGCCGACGCCGCCCTGGCCGGCGCCCGGGACATCATCGCCGAGGACGTGAGCGAGAACGCCGACGTGCGGCGGGAGCTGAGGGACCTCTTCAGCCGCCGCGCCGTGCTGTCGTCGACGGTGGTGAAGAAGAAGGAGGCCGAGGCGTCGAAGTACCGGGACTACTTCGCCTGGTCCGAGCCTCTCTCCCGGTCTCCTTCCCACAGAATCCTGGCCATCCTCCGCGGCGGCAACGAGGGCTTCCTCAGGGTCCATGCCCGGCCCGACGAGGCCGATGCAATGGCCAGGCTCGAGCGCCGCTTCCTCCGGGGACGTGGCTTCGCCACCGAGCAGGTGGCCCTGGCCCTCCAAGACGCGTACAAGCGCCTCCTTCTCCCCAGCCTGGAGCGGGAGGCGCTGAAGGACGCCAAGGCCCGGGCCGACGAAGACGCCATCCGCGTCTTCGTCACGAACCTCCGGGAGCTGCTCATGGCGGCCCCCTTCCCCCACCGGCGCATCCTCGCCATCGATCCGGGCTTCCGGACCGGATGCAAGGTCGTGGCGCTGGACGCCCAAGGCACGCTCCTGGACAACACCACCGTCTTCCCCACGCTGGGCGCCGGGAGGCGTGCCGAGGCCGAGGCGGCGGTCCGGGATCTGGTGCGCCGCTTTGCGCCGGAGGCCATCGCCGTGGGCAACGGAACCGCCGGACGCGAGACCGAGGCGTTTCTCCGTGAGATGGCCCTGGAGATTCCCGTCGTCATGGTGGACGAGGCCGGAGCGTCGGTGTACAGCGCCAGCGAGGTGGCTCGGGAGGAGCTCCCGGATCACGACCTTACGGTCCGCGGCGCGGTGTCCATCGGCCGGCGCCTCCAGGATCCCCTCGCCGAGCTGGTGAAGATCGACCCCAAGTCCATCGGGGTGGGCCAGTACCAGCACGACGTCGACCAGACGGCCCTCAAGTCGGCGCTGGACGACACCGTGACGAGCTGCGTCAACGCGGTGGGCGTGGACCTGAACACGGCCAGCCCGTCTCTTCTGACCTACGTGGCCGGGCTCGGCCCCGTGCTGGCGCGGAACGTGGTGCGGTGGCGGGAGGAGAACGGCGCCTTCCGGACGCGACGCGATCTTCTCAAGGTGCCGCGCCTCGGGGAGAAGGCCTTCGAGCAGGCCGCAGGGTTCCTGCGGGTGCGCGACGGGACGAACCCCCTGGACGGGAGCGCCGTGCACCCGGAGCGCTACGGCCTGGTGGAGCGCATGGCCGCGGACGTGGGCTGCTCCGTGACAGACCTGCTGGACGACGCCGAGATGCGCGGTCGCATCGACCCCGCTCGCTACCTGGGCGACGGGGTGGGACGACCCACGCTGGACGACATCCTGGAGGAGCTGGCCCGACCAGGGAGGGATCCGCGTCCGGCGTTCGAGCCGTTCTCCTTCGCCGACGTGCACGCCTTGGAGGAGCTGAGGCCCGGCATGGTGCTCCCGGGGATCGTCACCAACGTGACGTCCTTCGGGGCGTTCGTGGACGTGGGCGTGCACCAGGACGGGCTGGTCCACGTGAGCCAGCTCGCCGATCGATACGTGAAGGACCCCAACGACGTGGTCCGGGTGCGCCAGAAGGTGCGGGTACGCGTGCTCCAGGTGGACGTGGAGCGCCGGCGCATCGGACTCTCCATGAAGAAAGCCTGAGCGCCGTCGCCCCTCTGGGCCGTCCCGGCTGCGGCCGCCGTTCCTCGCACGGCCATCCCCGCCTCGGCAGCCGTCTCGAGGCTCTTGCCGAACGCATCAGTCGAACAGCGGCGTACCTCCGTGCTGCATCGCCGCGTCGTCTCGCTGCCGTGGGCCGTCGATAGCCTGTTGGGCGGCCCCCCCCGCCCAGTCGCCGCCGGCTCCGATCAGGCCGCTGGCCAGACCCGAAGCACCCCCCGACGCGCCCCCCGAGCCCAGTCCCCCGGCCGCGCCCAGGAGCACCTTCATGACGGTCCTGGTGTTCTTGTCCTCATCGCTGTCCCCCGGGGGAAGCAGCGCCACCGCCAGGTTGACCACGGCCCCCACCGTCGTACCGACGACGGCGGAGGCGATATTCTCGGCCGCGGCTCCCGCCCCGGTTGCGGGAGGACCTCCGATGGCGCGCGATACCAGCGCGGCGGCTGCGTCGGCAGCCATGGAGATCACCCCCGCCACCAGGTCACCCAGGGTGAACCCCACCTCCCGGGTGCTCACCTGCTGGAAGCAGAACCCGGTGGGCGCCACGAACCCCCAGCTGTTGATGTCCTGACAGTCCTGCACGACGGTGACGAACGCCGGCGTAGCCACGGCGACGGGCCCGGTCGGACCCCGGATCCCCGGAGGCGAGCCGTCCTGCGCCTCGGTGTTGGGGGACGAGGGAAGGAAGTACTTGATCTGCGACGCGATGACCCGGATGGCGATGGAGGGGCTCGCCAGCGTGGGGGGGATGGGGATGTGCGCCTGGCCGAACCCCCAGTCGTGGCCGGCATGGATGTTCCCCACTCCTTCGGTGGTTACCTGGTACCACGACCACTTCCCCGTGATGACGAAGCCGGCCGCCGGACTGGTGATGGCCACGATCCAGGATGCCGCCGGAATGGGCGCAGGGCTGGGCGGCACCGGGGGCGTGATGGGCGGAAGGAGCGAGTGGACGTCGTTCCCTACGCCGGCGATGGG
>JASFRY010000487.1:0-3869 GCA_050114675.1 Gemmatimonadota bacterium
GAGCTGTCCGCGGCCTTTCCCGAGTCGGGGGGCGTGTACGCCTTCCTGCGGGAGGCGTACGGGCCCTGGTTGGGCTTCCTGTGGGCGTGGGCCATGTTCTGGACCATGCACACCGGCATCATCGCCGCCATCGCCACGGTCTTCGCCCGCTACGCCGCCTGGTTCGTCCCCCTGGGCGGGACCGGCACGAAGGCGGTGGCCATGGCGGCGGTGGTGGTGCTCTCGGCGGTGAACTACGTGGGCGTGAAGCACGGCAGCGTGCTCCAGACGCTGTTCACGGCAGGCAAGCTGGGGGCGGTGGTGGCCATCATCGCGCTGGGGTTCCTGGGTGGGAGCGCCGCGCACCACGAGGTGGTGGCGGTGGCGAGCGCGGGGACCGGCGCGGCCGTGCCCTGGGGCGCCGAGGACTTCGCCCTGGCGCTGGTGGCGGGGCTGTTCGCTTTCGGCGGGTGGCACATGGTCACCTACAACGCCGAGGAGACCGAGGACCCGTGCCGGACCATTCCCCGGGCGCTGGTGGTGGGGACGCTGGTGGTCACGGTGTGCTACATCGCCCTCAACGCGGTCTACCTGTACGTGCTGCCGCTCTCCGTGGTGGCGTCGTCGGACCGTGTCGCGGCCGATGCCGCCGATGCGGTGTTCGGGCGGGGCGGGGGGGCGTCCATGTCGGCTCTGGTGGTCTTCTCCACCTTCGGCGCCCTGGCGGGGATCGTGCTGGCGGGCCCCAGGGTCTACTGGGCCATGGCCCGGGACGGCCTCCTGTTTCGCTGGGTGCGCGGCGTCCACCCCCGCTTCCACACGCCGCACCGTGCCATCGTGCTCCAGGCCGTCTGGGCCTGCGTCCTCGTGGGAACGGGCACGTACAGGGCCCTCTTCACCCGGGTCGTGTACACCGAGTGGATCTTCTTCGGCCTCATGGCCGTGGGGCTCCTGATCCTGCGCCGCCGGCGCCCCGAGCTGCCCCGGCCCTACCGCGTGTGGGGCTATCCGGCGGTCCCCGTGGTCTTCGCGCTGTCGGCCTTCGGCATCGTGGCCAACCAGGTGGTGGCCCAGCCCGCCGACAGCCTCACCGGGCTGGGTCTGGTCCTGCTGGGCCTCCCCGTCTATCACTTGTGGGCGCGCCGGGGCTACATCCGGTCCCCGGCCCCCCCATCCCCATCCGACGTATGATCATCGACTTCCACAACCACTACTATCCTCCCCGGTACCTCGAGGCGATCCGCTCCGGCGGCAGCCACTTCCGCGTCACCGAGGACGACGACGGCAACCCGGTCCTCCATTCGCCCGGCGACTACAACGTCCTGGTCCCGGGCCACAGGGACCTGACCTACCGGGCGCGGGTCCTGGACGAGGCGGGCGTGGACCGGCAGGTGCTGACCTTCACGGCGCCGGGCACGGGGATCGAGACGCCGGACCGGGCCGTGGCGCTGTGCCGCGTGGTCAACGACGCCTTCGCCGCCGACGTGGAGGCGTGGAACGGCCGCTATACCGCCCTGGGCACGCTTCCCATGAACGCGCCGGACGCCGCGGCCGAGGAGGCCACCCGGGTCGTGGAAGAGCTGGCCCTGCCCGGTGTCATGCTCTTCTCCAACGCCAGCGGCGTGCCCCTCTCCGACGACCGGTTCCTGCCGGTGTTCGAGGCCCTGGACGCGACCCGGGCAGTGGTCTACATCCACCCCACGTATCCCGTGGGCGTCGAGGTCATGGAGAAGTACATGCTCATGCCCATGGTGGGCTTCCTCATGGACACGACCCTGGCAGCCGCGTCGCTGGTCTACGCCGGCGTCGTGGAGCGCTTCGGCCACATCACGTGGGTGCTGGGCCACCTGGGCGGGGCCGTGCCGTACATGGCCGAGCGCTTTGACCGGGGGTTCGAGGCCTATCCCGAGTGCCGGGAGCGGTGCACCGTTCCACCCAGCGAGCAGATGAAGGCCTTCTTCTACGACACGGTGAACTTCGACCCCGCGTGCCTGGCCCTGGCCCGGGACTTCGCCGGTGCCGACCACCTGGTGGCCGGATCCGACTATCCCCACATGATCGGCAGCCTGGAGAAGATGAAGTCCAGCATCGATGCCATGGGGATCACGGAGGAGGAGCGGGCCGGAGTCCGGGGCGGGAACGCCGCCCGGATCCTGGGGCTGGTGTAGGTGCGCATCTCCGGCTTTTCCTTCGCGCGCAACGCCGTCAAGCTCGACTACCCCCTCAGGGAGGCGCTCCGCTCCATCCTCCCGGTGGTGGACGAGCTGGTGGTGGCCGTGGCGCCGGGCGATCCCGACGACGACACCCGGGGGCTCGTGGCCTCGCTGGACGATCCCCGGGTGCGCATCGTGGACGCGGAGTGGGACGACGCGCGGCGACAGGAGATCTACGCGGACCTCACCAACGTCGCCCTGGATCACTGCACGGGAGACTGGTGCTTCTACATCCAGGCCGACGAGGCGGTGCACGAAGACGACCTGCCCACCATCCGTGCGCGCTGCCAGGAGCTCGTCGACGATCGCCGCGTCGAGGGCCTCCTCTTCGACTACCTTCACTTCTTCGGCGACTACCGGCATATCCAGGACGGACAGGGCTGGTATCAGAAGGAGATCCGCATCATCAGGAACGGGACCGGCGTGCGCTCTGTGCGCGATGCCCAGTCCTTCCGCCATCCGGACCAGCGACGGATCACGGTGGCGCCCGCCCGGGCCCGCATCTTCCACTACGGATGGGTCCGCCACCCCCGCTTCATGCAGGCCAAGGTCCGCGAGTTCTGGTCACACCGGAAGAGCGTGGAGGAGGTGGAGGCCGAGTACGGGGGCCGGGAGGAGTTCGACTACGGGCCCCTGGGGCGCCTGCCCACGTACGACGGATCCCACCCGGCGGTCATGGCGGAGCGGATCGCCGCCATGGACTGGGACGACCGGCTCCGGCTGGAGGATCCTCCGGGCATGGAGCGGACCCAGCGACACAAGGACGAGCGTCTCAAGTACCGTCTGCTCACGGGCTTCAAGAGGCTCACGGGCATCGACCTCAACCACAAGAACCACGGTCGTGTCCTGAACGTCTGACCAGGACCACGACAGGAAGGGAAACCGACCCATGAACCGAATCGCCTGGATGGCCCCTGCCGCGCTGGGATTGATCCTCGCGCCGCTCCCTGCGAGGGCACAGCAGCTCGACGCCGACGAGGCACGCATCGCATCGTGGGTGGACGCCCACACCGAAGAGGCCACGAGCCTGCTGCGGCGCATCGTGAACATCAACTCGGGGACCATGAACCACGAGGGTGTGAAGGAGGTGGGCAGCGCGCTGCGCTCCGAGCTCGACGCTCTGGGCTTCACCACGCGGTGGATCGATCTGCCCCCCGAGACCAACCGGGCGGGGCACCTCTTCGCCCGGCGGCAGGGCTCCCAGGGCAAGAAGCTGCTCCTCATCGGCCACCTGGATACGGTCTTCGAGGAGGACGACCCGTTCCAGAGCTGGACGCCCCTGGAGGGCTCCTGGGTGTCCGGGCCCGGAACCGACGACATGAAGTCGGGGGACGTGGTCCTCGTCTACGCCCTCAAGGCGCTGGCGGCCGCCGGCCTCCTGGACGGGACCCGCATCACGGTGGCCTATACCGGGGACGAAGAGAGCCCCGGCGAGCCCCTGTCCGTGACCCGCGGAGATCTCATCGAAGCCGGGAAGTGGGCCGACGTGGCCCTGGGATTCGAGTCCGGCGTGCGCGACGATCAGGCGGAGTGGGCCACCGTGGCCCGGCGCAGCTCCACCGAATGGCGACTGGAGGTCCACGGCAAGCAGGCCCACTCGTCGGGGATCTTCAGCGACGAGACCGGTGCAGGCGCCATCTTCGAGGCCGCGCGCATCCTCGACGACTTCTACGACGA
>JASFRY010000488.1:0-3866 GCA_050114675.1 Gemmatimonadota bacterium
GTTCGACACCCACCTGGACTACCGTCCCGATACTTCGGTGCGCCGCGCCCAGGTGACGGAGATGCTCGACATCATGGGGCGCATCCGGGACCCCGTGATCCTCCTGGGAGACCTGAACGCCCCGCCTTACGCGCCGGAGCTGGCGCCGCTGGTGCAGCGCCTCGGGGACGCGTGGGTCGAGGGCCAGGGGCGAGCGCCCCGTCGGGGCCGTAGCGCAGAGGACAGCGCCCGGGGTGACGAGGGTGCCGGTGGCACCACAGGACGCACCTACCCCGCGTCCGCGCCCACGAAGCGCATCGACTACGTGCTCGTTTCGCCCGGACTCCGGGTACTGCGTGCCCGCGTGGTGGACACGGGCGCGTCGGACCACCGGCCCGTGGTCGTGTCGCTGGACGTGCCGGCGGGGGGAATCTCACCACAACGGCCCGCTGGAACATCCTGACTGGCCGGTGCCGTCGGCGACGCGGCAGGTTACACTTGAAGGAGAAGGTCCCCACCACGTCTTCCGGTCCCCTGCCTGCCTGCCGGGAGAGAGAGGAGCTATGTCCATGGCAGGCATCGTCGGGTACGGCGCGTACATCCCGCGCAACCGTATCACCTCCGCCGAGATCGCGAAGCAGTGGGGCAAGGACCCCGCCACCATCGCCCGCGGTCTCTTGCTCGAGGAGAAGTCCGTTCCCGGGCTCGACGAGGACACGATCACCATCTCGGTGGCCGCGGCTCGCGACGCCGTGGAGCGGGCCGATATCGATCCCCGGCGCATCGGCGCCGTCTATGTGGGCTCCGAGTCCCACCCCTACGCGGTGAAGCCCACCGGGACGATCCTGGTGGAGGCGCTGGGAATCGGGCCCGACGTCCACGTGGCCGACTTCGAGTTCGCGTGCAAGGCGGGCACGGAGGCCATGTTCGTGGCGCTGGGCCTCGTGGAATCGGGACGCGTGGACTACGCCATGGGCGTGGGCGCGGACACGTCGCAGGGCGCGCCCAACGACGCGCTGGAATACTCGGCATCGGCCGGGGGCGCGGCCTACATCTTCGGGAAGACGAACCTCCTGGTGGACGTGGTGGAGACCTACTCGTGCACCAGCGACACCCCCGACTTCTGGCGCCGTGAGGGGGAGTTCTACCCCCGCCACGGCGGCCGCTTCACCGGGGAGCCGGCCTATTTCAAGCACGTGCTCACGGCGACGCGCGCCATCCTCGACAAGACGGGGCTCTCGCCGTCGGACTTCCGTTATGCCGTCTTCCACATGCCCAACGGGAAGTTCCCGCTGGCCGCGGCCAAGCAGCTGGGCTTCACCAAGGAGCAGACCGAGACCGGGTGGATCGTGAACCTCATGGGCAACACCTACTCGGGCTCGTCGCCCACGGGGCTTGCGGCCATCCTGGACGTGGCCGATCCCGACGACCTCATCCTCATCACCTCCTTCGGATCCGGGGCCGGGAGCGACTCCTTCGTGCTCCGGGCCACCGAGCTTCTTCCCGAGCGCCGAGCCCGCGGTAAGAAGGTACGCGAGATGCTGGAGGGACCGCGCCACTACCTGACGTACGGCCAGTACGCCAAGACGCGCGAGAAGATCATCGTCAATTCCTAGGGAGGGTGGATCATGCGTGACGTTGCGATGGTGTCGGGTGGCATGACCCACTTCGGCGAGATCTGGGACCTGAGTCTCCGGGACCTCTTCGTGGAGGCGGCCGTGCAGGCGTTGGAGGCTGCCGGCGTGGATCATGTCGACGAGCTCTTCGTGGGCAACATGTCGGGCGGCCAGTTCGTGGGCCAGGAGCACCTGGGTCCCCTGATGGCCGATCACCTGGGAATGGCAGGGATCCCCGCCACCCGGGTGGAGTCGGCGTGCGCGTCGGGCGGTGCGGCGCTGCGCCAGGGCTTCGTGTCGGTGGCTTCGGGGATGAACGACCTGGTGCTGGTCTCGGGCGTGGAGAAGATGAACGACGGGGCCGACGTGACCAACGTGCTGGCCAGCGCGGCCGACCAGGAGACCGAGGTCTACCACGGCATCACCTTCCCCGGCCTGTACGCCATGATCGCCCGGGCGTACATGGAGAAGTACGGTGCCACGGAGGAGGATCTCTCGTGGGTGTCGGTGAAGAACCACAAGCACGGGTCCATGAACCCCAAGGCCCAGTTCACCCACGAGGTGACGCTGGAGCAGGTCATGCGCTCGACGCTGGTGGCCGATCCGCTGCGGCTCCTCCACTGCTCGCCGGTGAGCGACGGGGCCGCCGCGGTGCTCCTCTGTCCCCTGGAGCACGCCAGCCGCTATACGGACCGACCGGTGAAGATCATCGGGAGCGGGCAGGCGTCGGCGTCCATGGCGCTGGCCGACCGGAAGGACCCCACCGCGCTGGACGCCGTGGCCAAGGCGGCCGAGCGGGCCTACACCATGGCCCACCTGTCGCCGAAGGACATCCAGGTGGCCGAGCTCCACGACTGCTTCTCCATCGCCGAGATCTGCTGCCTGGAGGCGCTGGGATTCTCCTGTGAAGGCGAGGGCGCCGACGCGGCCAAGTCGGGGATGACGGCCCTGGGGGGGAAGATCCCCGTCAACACCAGCGGAGGGCTCAAGGCCAAGGGCCATCCCGTGGGGGCCACGGGCGTGGCCCAGGCGCTGGAGATCTTCGAGCAGCTCCGCGGCGAAGCGGGAGACCGCCAGGTGGAGGGCGCCCACCGGGGGCTTGCGCAGAACATGGGCGGAAGCGGCGCCAGCTCCGTCGTTCACATCTTCGAGAGGGCCTGACCATGCCGAGTCCGAGATACTGGAGAGAGGTACCGGCCCGGTACCGCCTGGAAGCGAGCCGGTGCAGCGGCTGCGGCAAGGTCATCTTCCCGGCCCGGAGCGTCTGTCCCGACTGCCGCGGGAAGGACATGGAGGCCGTGCACCTCACGAGGAAGGGCCGCGTCACCACGTCGACGGTGGTGCGCACGCCTCCCGACGACCTCCTCATGGAGGCGCCGTATGCCGTGGCCGTGGTGGAGACCCCGGAAGGAGCGCGGCTCATGGCCCAGGTGGTGGACTGCGACCCTGAGACCGTTCTGCCCGGCATGGAGGTCTCCCTGGAGTTCCGGCTCGTCCGCAAGGAGGGCCATGGCGGGATTCGGTGCTACGGACACAAGGCGGTGCCCGTGGCGTGAGCTCGAGGCTGACCCCGGAGGGGACCATGCCGAAGCTTAAGGTCCAGATCGAGCTGAGCGAGCACCTGTACCACGCGTACGAGTGCGAGGCGGCCCGGTGCGGCAAGAAGATCGAGGAGCTCGTCGAGAAGATGGTCGAGACGCTCATTCGCGACATGGAGCGGGAGATCAACGACCCGCCGGTGTACCTTTCGTAGCGGTACGTCTGGCCTGGTCCATCATGTCTTTCACCGACGCGTTGTATGCCGCGGCCCAGCCGCTCTGGGACGCGCAGCTCCGCCACCCCTTCGTGCGCGGCCTCGGGGACGGCACGCTGGAGGAGGAGCGGTTCCGCCACTGGGTGCGTCAGGACTACCTGTACCTCAAGGAGTTCGCCCGGGTGTTCGCGTGGGCCACCGCGAAGGCCGAGCGGCTGGAGTCCATGGCGTGGTACGCAGGCGTCCTCGACCTGACGCTCAACACCGAGATGGAGCTGCACCGGCAGTACGCGGCCCGCTTCGGCATCACGCCCGAGGCGCTGGAGGCCGAGCCCATGTGGCCCACCACCCGGGCCTACACCGACTTCCTGGTCCGCACCGCCGCCGACGGGGACATGGCCGAGCTCCTGGCTGCGCTGCTGCCGTGCGCGTGGGGGTACGTGTACATCGCCCGGCACCTGGCCGAAGCGGGCGTCCCCCCCGACCAGCGCTACGCTGACTGGATCGAGCAGTACGCC
>JASFRY010000489.1:0-3860 GCA_050114675.1 Gemmatimonadota bacterium
CAAGACGCGCCTTTCCGAGATCGCGCTGAACGTCATGCGCATCGTGTTCGGGCTCTCCTTCATGCAGCACGGGGCCCAGAAGCTCTTCGCGGTGCTGGGTCGCGAGGAGGCCGTGGAGCTCTTCTCCCGGGCGGGCCTGGCGGGCACGTTGGAGTTCTGGGGCGGCCTCCTCGTCGTGCTGGGACTCCTCACTCGCCCGGTGGCGTTCGTGCTGGCCGGCGAGATGGCGGTGGCCTTCTTCATCGCCCACTTCCCCCGGGGCGGCTTTCCCATCGAGAACGGGGGTGAGCTGACGATTCTGTACTGTTTCGCGTGGCTCTATCTGGCCGCCCGGGGCGGAGGGTCCTTCAGCCTGGACGGCATGATGCACGCCCGCCGGGCAGGGGCGGTGCGGCCCCCGCCCGACCCGGCCTCTCTCGAAGGGTGAGCCCGGCCTTCTCTCAGCCCAGCGTTCTCTGCAGGTAGGCCTTCAGGCGCTGCCACGCGTCGAGGGCCGCTGCCGAACGCCCGGCGGGATCCTGGTCCACGTGGAGCCAGAAGCCGTGGTTCACGTCGTCGTAGACGTGGACGTCATTGGGAATGCCCGCTTCCCGCAGCGCTTCCACGAACTGCTCCACGGCCGACGGGGGGATGGACTGGTCCAGGGCCGCGAAGGTTCCGTACACCTCGTGGGACATGTGCGCCAGCTTCTCCGGGTCGTCCACGAGCTGCCCGTAGAAGATGGCCGTGGCGTCGTGGTTGGCCCCGTCGAGACCGAAGGACAGGGCCACGCCGCCCCCGAAGCACCAACCCATGGCGCCCACCCGCCCCGTGACGTCGGGACGGCTCTTCAGGTACGCCACCGCGGCGTCGAGGTTGGCGATCATGCGGTCCGGGTGATCGCGGACGTCGGTCATGAGGGCCACGTTCTCGTCGCGGTTCGACCCGGTGCGCCCCTGGTAGAGGTCGGCGGCCAGGGTCACGTAGCCCTCGGCGGCCAGGTCGTCGGCCACCTGGCGGACCCGGTCCACCAGGCCGTTCCACTCGTGGATGATGACCAGCGCCGGGAAGGGGCCCGGGCCCTCCGGAACGGCCAGGTAGCCCACCGTGGCGGTGTCGCCGTCCACGTATTCGATGTCCACGCCCTGGAGGGGTCCGGCCCGCCCGAGGATAGCGGGCGGAAGCTGATCTTCGGTCGTGGGCGCGAGCGGGACGCGTGGCCCGCTCATGGCGGCGGACGGCGAGGCCTGCTGCTGGTCGTCACCCGACGATGCGTCGCCGCCGGAGCCACCGCAGGCCGAGAGCATGAGCACGGCCGCCGTGGCGGCGAGGGTCCGGGAGGGTCGCATGGGAGGGTCTCCGGTGAGGGTCGGGCCGGCGGGGCCGGCTTGGGCGGACGGGAAGCATACGGCTCCCGGCGGGGTCCTTCAACCGTGAAGCGAGCCCGGCGGCCTGGACGCCGCTGAGGCGCCGGGTCGGCCTCCTCCGATTGCTGGGCTCAGTCGGAGGGCGCATGTTGGCGTCCCACGTCACCACCCGGAGATGGACGATGCCGATCCCTGTTCGACGCTTCTTCGCGATGCTGGCCGCCTCCGCCGCGGCCCTGGCCTCCCTGGCCACCCTCCCCTCCCCGGCCGCGGCCCAGGACGCCGATCTGGCCAAGCTCCAGGACGAGGCCGAGGCGTGGCTCCAGGAGTACATCCGCCTGGACACCCAGAACCCCCCGGGCAACGAGATCCTGGGTGCGCGCTTCTTCGCGAAGATCTTCGACGCCGAGGGGATCCCCTATCAGATCGCCGAGTCGGCGCCGGGGCGGGGCAACATCTGGGCCCGTCTCGACGGGGGGCCGGGCAAGGCGCTGGTCCTGCTCCACCACATGGACGTGGTGCCCGCCGACCAGCGGTACTGGTCCGTGGATCCCCTGGGCGGGGTGAAGAAGGACGGCTACATCTGGGGGCGCGGCGCCCTGGACACCAAGACCAGCGGCATCCTGAACCTGGCGGCCTTCCTGGCGCTGCACCGCTCGGGCGTGAAGCTCAGCCACCCGGTGATCTTCGTGGCCACCGCCGACGAGGAGGCGGGCGGAGCCTACGGCGCCGGATGGCTGGCGAAGAACAAGCCCGAGATCTTCGAGGACACGGGCTTCCTCCTCAACGAGGGCGGCGGCGGCACCATGGTCGACGGCAAGGCCCAGTTCGGCGTGGAGGTCACCCAGAAGGTGCCCTACTGGTTCCACCTCAAGACCGAAGGTGAGCCCGGCCACGGCTCCAGCCCCCACACCTCGTCAGCGGTGACGGAGATGATCGAGGCTCTGGCCCGCCTGGACAAGCATCCCTTCGAGCCCCGCATCATCCCGCCGGTGGACGCCTACTTCAAGGGAATCGCCGACGGCATGCCGGCGCCGTGGAACACCCGGTTCAAGGACATGGCGTCGTACATCCACCAGCCCGGGGTCCTGGATGAGCTCCAGGAGTTCCAGCCCAGCCTCCACACCCTGACGCGCAACACCTGCTCCATCACCCGCCTCATGGGGAGCAACAAGATCAACGTGGTGCCCCCCGAGGCCGGGGCCGAGCTGGACTGCCGTCTCCTCCCGGACCAGGACCCCAAGGCCTTCATCGCCGAGCTCCAGGAGGTCCTGGGGCCCGAGGTGGAGATCCAGAAGCTCATGGGCTTCACGCCGGCGGTGTCCACCACCGACACCGACCTGTACGGCATCCTCGAGGACGTGACGCTGGAGCACTTCCCCGGAGCCCAGTTCGTGCCGTCGGTGTCGGGCGGCTTCACCGACTCCCACTTCTTCCGGGACATGGGGATCGTGAGCTACGGCTACGAGGCCGTGGCGACGCCCAAGGCGGACGAAGGCGGCGTCCACGGCAACGACGAGCGCGTGACGGTGGAGAACGTGCGGCGCGGCGTGGCCATGACGCTCGAGATCGTGAGGCGGTTCGCTGCGGCGCCGGGCGTCTCGGACGACCGGTGACCGCCACTGCGGTTCGATCTCCAGTCCGGGCCGCCGCGCTGTGCGGCCTGGCCCTGGTTGCGCTTTCGGCCTCTCTGGCGGCTCAGGATCAACGGGGGCCCGACGGGAGGCCGGGGAGGCCCTGGCCGCCCGTGGCCACCTTCTCCGTGGTGGGCTACGATCCCGCCACCGGAGAGGTGGGGGTGGCGGTCCAGTCCAGGGTCTTCTCCGTGGGCAACGGCGTGATCTGGGGAAAGGCCGACGTGGGCGTGGTGGCCACGCAGGCGGTGGTGGACGTGAGCTACGGCCCCCGGGGCCTCGAGCTCCTGGAGGCGGGCCTCACGCCCCAGGAGGTGGTGGACCGCCTTCTCGAGGAGGACCCCGACCCACGTTCCGACGATTGGCCCGAGGCCGGACGGCAGTTCTCGGTCATGGACGCCCTCGGCAACGTGGCGACCCACACGGGCCCTGAGGCGCCGGAGTGGGCGGGGCACCGCATCGGGCGGTATGTCTCGGCCCAGGGCAACATCCTGGCGGGCCCCGAGGTGGTGGGCGCCATGGTGGACGCCTTCGGGAAGACCGAGGGCCACCTCTCCTTCCGGCTCCTGGCGGCCCTGGAGGCTGGTCAGGCCGCGGGTGGTGACCGCCGGGGGATGCAGTCCGCCGCCATGCTCATCGTGGAGAAGAACGGCGGAGTATGGTTGCATAACGACGTCGTCTTGAGGCTCCAGGTGGACGATGCCGAGCAGCCCATCGCCGAACTGCGCCGCCTGGTGGAGATCGCGGCGGCCCAGCGGGAGCGCCTGCGTCGACGGGACTGACGCGGATGACCGGGCTTCTGCGGCGCCGGTGCGCCCCACGGGAATCGTGAGCGCGACCCTCCGGGTGGTCCCGTGTCTCGGGACGCGCTGCGAGGTGC
>JASFRY010000490.1:0-3858 GCA_050114675.1 Gemmatimonadota bacterium
CGTGGGATGCGGCCCGGGCACCAACGCCCCCCACTTCCAGGGCATGGAATACCTGGGGCTGGACATCAACCCGGAATACGTCCAGCGTGCCCGGAAACGCTACGGCATGCGCTTCGAAGTAGCCGACGTGACACGCTACCAGGTGCGCGGCGAGGCTTTCGACTTCATTCTGGTGAACAGCTTCTTCCACCACGTGGGCGACGAGGACTCGGACCGGATCCTGGCCCACCTGGCGACGCTCCTCACCGACGACGGACACATCCACGTGCTCGACCTGGTGCTCCCGCCCCACGCTTCTCCGGCGCGCCTCCTCGCCCGCATGGACCGGGGGGACCACCCCAGGCCGCTGGACGCATGGCGCCGCCTCTTCGGGCGGCACTTCGACATCGACGTGTTCTCTCCGTATGACCTGGGGTTCGCCGGACTCCCCCTCTGGAAGATGGTGTACTTCCAAGGGAGCCCGCGTGGCGGGGAGGCGTCGACGTGAGCGCGCCCCGGGTGTCGGTTGCGGTCCCCCTCTTCAACGAGGAGGAGACGATCCCCGAGCTCCTCCGCAGGGTGGGCGCCGTCCTGGACGGGCTCCCGGGCGGTCCCCACGAGATGGTCCTGGTGGATGACGGCAGCACCGACCGGACGTGGGCGCTCCTCGAGGAGGCGGCCCGCTCGGACCCCCGGGTGGTGGCGGTGGCCCTGTCGCGCAACTTCGGCCATCAGCCTGCCTTGACGGCGGCCCTGGACCACGTGCGCGGGGACGTGGTGGTGCTGGCGGACGGGGACCTCCAGGACCCTCCCGAGGAGATCCCCCGCTTCCTCCAGGCCTGGACCGAGGGCTACGACGTGGTCTACGCCAAGCGGGAGCGGCGGAAGGAGCCCCTCTGGCTGCGCTTCTGCTACTGGGCCTACTACCGCCTGCTGGCACGCATGGCCAAGCCCACCCTGCCCCTGGACGCCGGCGACTTCTCTCTCCTCTCCCGGCGTGTCGTGGAGGAGATCCGGCGGGCACCGGAGCGGCAGCGCTACCTCCGGGGGCTCCGGGCGTGGGCTGGATTCCGACAGCTCGCGCTGCCCGTGGAGCGGGCGGACCGCCATGCAGGGCGCTCCAAGTATTCCTTCGGGCGACTGGTGGAGCTGGGTCTCGACGGGATCTTCTCCTTCTCCATCATCCCCATCCGGGCCGCGGCGTTCCTCGGCATGGCCGCGGCCGCGCTGGCGGTGCTCTTCGCCGCCTACGCCGTCTACGCGAAGCTCTTCCTGGACCGATCACCCCAGGGCTTCACGGCCCTCCTGGTGGTGGGCGTGTTCCTCGCCGGCGTGCTCCTCTTCTTCCTGGGAGTCATCGGCGAGTACGTGGGCCGCATCTACCAGGAGGTGAAAGCCCGACCCGTCTACGTCGTGGACCGCGTGTTGCGCGCGGATGGCGGCAGGGAGGTGCCGCGCTGATGGACACCCTGTACGGCGAGGCCTATCGCCGGCTCTACGAGCGACACTGGTGGTGGCGGGCACGGGAGAGGGTGGTCCTCAGGGAGCTGGACGAGATCCGCCCGGCCCAGGGGTGGCGCCACGCCCTGGACGTGGGCTGTGGCGACGGCCTTCTCTTTCCCCGGCTGCAGGCGTACGCCGACACGGTGGAGGGCATCGAGCCCGACCATCGCCTGGTGTCGGAGCCGGTGAGGCCCGACGGGACCATCCACGTCCGTCGCTTCGACGCCACCTTCACTTCGGACCGCCGCTACGACCTGGTCCTCTTCCTGGACGTCCTGGAGCATCTCCCCGACGCCGAGAGCGCGGTGGCCCACGCCGCCACGCTCATGGCGTCCGGGGGCGTGGTCCTGGTGACCGTGCCGGCGTGGCGCCATCTGTGGACGAGCCACGACGTCCTCAACCACCACGTCAGGCGCTACACGCGGGACGACCTGGTCGCCCTCCTGTCCCCGACGTTCACGGTGGACAAGGCGCGCCATTTCTTCCGGTGGGTGCATCCCGCCAAGGTGGTCCAACGCCTCATGGAGGCAGTGCGCCCCCGGCTGCCCGCTCCCCCCGTCATTCCGCCGGCGCCCCTGAACGGCACCATGTACGCCATGTCACGGCTGGAGGAGATGGCGCTCCGATGGTCCAGGCTACCCGTCGGGTCGTCGCTGCTGGCGGTGGCGCGGAAGCCGTAGGGCATCCGGGCCTCGAGCCGCCGTCGTCCGACGCGGCTCCTCGGAGAGCGTGTCGCCGTTGGAGGGGGATTCGACCGGGCGTGGGTGCTCGGACCATGGGTCTGCCTCGGTCGGGTCTCTTTCCCGGAAGCTATCCGCGATCCCGGAGTCTACAAGTCTTCCAGGCCGCGGGTCGAAGCCGAGCGCGTTCGGGTCACCGGGTCTTGCCTCCGTCCACCGCCAGGACCTGTCCCGTGATCCACCCGGCGAAGTCCGACGCGAAGAAGAGCACCGCGTGCGCGATGTCCGCCGGCGTCCCCAGGCGCTTGAGGGCGATGCGCTGCACCAGGGCCTTCTGGCCCTCCGGGCCGTAGGACTCCCACTGTCGCTCCGTGCTGGGGTTCGAGCGCACGAAGCCCGGCGCCACGTTGTTCACCGTGATGCCGAAGGGGCCGAGCTCGTGGGCCAGCTGGCGCGTGAGCCCGATCTGTCCGGCCTTCGCCGACGCGTACGCCTGGATGCCCGTGAGGCTCACGCCCAGCCCCGCCCCGCTGGAGATGTTCACGATGCGGCCGTAGCGGGCTTCCTTCATCGCCGGCGCCACCGCCTGGGAGCACCAGAACGCCCCGCTCATGTTCACGGCCAGAATGCCGTTCCAGTCGGCGGGCGAGATCTCTTCCAGGGGGCGACCGACCTGTCCCAGCACCCCACCGGCGTTGTTCACCAGGATGTCCGCCCGCCCGGTGGCGTCCAGCGCCGAGCGTACCCACCCGTGCACCTGGTCCCGATCGGTCACGTCCACGACCGCCACCTCGCAGGCCTCGCCCACGATGTCGGCCGTCTCGGCCAGACCCTCGGCGTTCACGTCACAGGCGAACACCCGGGCGCCGCGGTGGGCGAAGGCACCGGAGATGGCGCGGCCGAAGCCCACGCCCGCGCCGGTCACCAGGACCGTGCGTCCCTCGAAGGTGACGTTCATGCCGGCCACCCCCCTTCCAGGACCGCGCGCGTCTCCTCCACCGCCACATCCCAGACGGCGTGCATCTCGTCGTCCGGCCGCTGGTACCAGCCGCCGAAGGAGCCGTCTCCGAGACGCTCCCGGAAGGCCTCGGGGGACAGCTCGCCCCGGTCGGAGAGGTCCACGGGGGCCTTGTGGACCTCGGGAGGCGTGACACCGGCGACCCGGGTCCAGGGGAAGCCCTCCATCCACGAGGCGTGTGACGCCGCTTCGTCGATGGCCTTCACGGCGGCCAGGGTCCGGGGTGCCTTCCACCAGTCGTGCCAGAGGAGCTGGACCCCGTCCCGGTCCGCGGCCCAAGCCTCGGCGGCGGGCCGCGCCACCGCGTTCCCTCCGTGGCCGTTGACCACCAGGATCCTCCGGAACCCGTGGGCGCGGAGGCTGCCCAGGATATCCGCCAGCAGGCGTTCGTAGGTCGCGGTGGAGAGGGAGACCGTGCCGGGAAAAGCCATGAAATACGGGGTCAGTCCGTAGGCGACGCCGGGAAACACCGGCACCCCCACGGGCTCGGCGGCATCCACCGCCACCTTCTCCGAGAGGATGGCGTCCACGGCCAGGCTGAGGTAGGCGTGCTGTTCCGTGCTCCCCAGGGGGAGGACGCATCGATCGTCGTGCTCCAGGTATTCCTCGACCTGCATCCAGGTCGTCTCCGCAATGCGCATGCCCTCGTCTCGCTCTCGACTGTGCGTTCGTAGGGGG
>JASFRY010000491.1:0-3836 GCA_050114675.1 Gemmatimonadota bacterium
GGTGGCGGCGGTGCGCGCCGCCGGAGCCGACGTGGTGGCCACGGCCAATCCGGGATGCATGATGCAGATCGGGGCGGGACTGCGCCTGGAGGGGGCTCCGGAGGGCGTCGTCCATCCGGTGGAGCTCCTGGACGAGAGCTATCGACGGGCCGGGTACTACGGATGAGCGACAACGACCGAACCTTCGCCGGAGTGGATGCGGCCGCCGTGCTGAGCCGGGTCCGGGACCACGAGGACGCCTTCGTGGAGTTCGTGACCCGCCTCGCCGAGGTGGAGTCTCCCACCGACGACCCGTCGTCCCAGGCGCCGGTGCAGGATCTTCTGGTGGAGGCCTTCGAGTCCCTGGGCATGGGTGTGCGGCACGTGCCGGGACGGGCGACGGGTGGCCATCTCCTGGCGCGCCCGGAGAACCGGGTCGTGGGGCGGCCGCTCCAGCTCCTGGTCGGGCACTGCGACACGGTATGGCCGGTGGGGACGCTCGCGGAGATGCCCGTCCGCCTCGAGGACGGAAGGCTGGCGGGGCCGGGCACCTTCGACATGAAGGCGGGCCTCACCCAGATCGTCTTCGCGCTCAAGGTCCTCCGCGACCTGGGTCTGGAGCCGCCGGCGACTCCGGTCGTCCTGGTGAACTCCGACGAGGAGATCGGAAGCCCCGAGTCGGGAAGGCTGGTACGGCGGCTGGCGCCCCGGGCGTGTCGCGCCTTCGTGCCCGAGCCGTCCATGGGGCCGGAGGGCCGGTTCAAGACCACCCGGAAGGGTGTGGGCAACTACCATGTCACCGTCACCGGCAAGGCGGCCCATGCCGGGCTCAACCCCGACGGGGGCGCCAGCGCCATCCAGGAGCTCGCCCACGTGGTGCAGGCCCTCCACGCCATGTCCGAAGGTGGTTCGGGCACCACGGTGAACGTGGGCGTGGTGCGTGGAGGGACGCGACCCAACGTCATCGCCGCCGAAGCCCGGGCGGAGGTGGACGTGCGCGTGGTGACGGCGGAGGCCGGCCGAGCGGTGGAGAAGGCCATCCTGGGCCTGGAGTCGGCCACGCCCGGCGTGTCCCTCTCCGTCTCGGGCGGGATGCACATCCCGCCCCTCGAGCGCACCCCCCGCAACCGGAAGCTCTGGGAGCAGGCCCGCGCGGCGGCATCGGCCCTGGGCATGGAGCTCGGAGAGGCCGTGGTGGGTGGTGCGTCCGACGGGAGCGTGATCAGCCAGTACACGGCCACCCTGGACGGTATGGGGGCGGTGGGCGACGGTGCCCACGCCCTCCACGAGCACATCGTGGTGGACGCCACGGTGGACCGCTGCGCCCTCCTCGCCCTCCTGCTCATGGCCCCGGTGGACGACGACGCTCCATGACCGAATACGACATCCGGCCGTTCCGCTCCATCGGGGAGCTGCACGAGTGCGTGGCCCTCCAGGAGGAGACCTGGGGACACGGCTTCTCGGAGCGCGTGGCGCCGGCCATCCTCAAGGTGGCCCAGATCCTGGGGGGCGTCGCGGCGGGTGCATACGCCCGGGACGGCTCGCTCGCGGGCTTCGTGTTCGGCATGACGGGTGTGCGCGACGGCCGCGTGGTCCACTGGTCCGACATGCTGGCCGTGCGCCGCGGGCTGCGGGACACGGGGCTGGGGCGGCGCCTCAAGGCGTACCAGCGGGAGGTGCTCCTGGAGCGAGGTGTGACCACCATGTTCTGGACCTTCGACCCCCTTCAGTCCCGCAACGCGTATCTCAACTTCGCCAGGCTCGGGATCGTGGTGCGCGAGTACCGCCGGGACATGTACGGAGAGACCGACTCGCCGCTGCACCGGGGCATCGGGACCGACCGCTTCATCGCGTTGTGGGAGATGGACTCGCCGCGGGTGGCGCGGCGGATGTCGGGGGAGGAGCGTGGCCCCTCGGCGACCGACCACGCCTCGGATCCCGCGGCCCTGTCGGAAGCGGATCCCCCGTGGGAGCTTCCCCGGGCCGGGACGCCCGTCCTGGACCTGGACGCGCCCCGGCTCCGGGTGGCCATCCCCGCTGACGTGTCCGAGATCATGGCCCGATCCATGGACGAGGCCGTGGCCTGGCGGACCGCCACCCGCGATGCCCTGACCCATTACATGGAACGGGGCTACGAGGTGCGGGAGCTGCTCCGCGGCGCCCGGACCTCCGACTACCTGCTCATCCGGGAGAATGCATGAAGATCGAGCGCGCCGAGCTGCGGGAGATCCCGCTCCGGCTCAAGGAGTTCTTCGAGATCAGCAGCGGCGGCAAGCAGGACCGCCGCATCCTCCTGCTCACGCTCCAGGGAGAGGGTCTGGTCGGGTGGGGCGAATGCGTCGTGGGGGAAGACCCTTCCTACTCCTACGAGACCACGGAGACCGCCTGGCACATCCTGACGGAGTTCATCCTCCCCCGGATCGTGGGACGGGAGGCCGAGGGTCCCGAGGACGTGCTGACGCCCGTCTCGTGGATCCGGGGCCACCACATGGCCAAGGCCTCGGTGGAGATGGCGGCCTGGGACCTGGCGGCACGCATGGACGGCGTCTCCCTCTCCACGAAGCTCGGCGGCGTTCGCGAGGCGGTGCCGGTGGGCGTGTCCGTGGGGCTCCAGAAGAGCGACGCGCTCCTGCACGAGAAGGTGGCGGGCTACATCGAGGAGGGGTATGCCCGGGTCAAGATCAAGATCAAGCCGGGGCGCGACGTGGAGATGCTCGCCGGGCTCCGCGAGCGGTTTCCCGAGGTGCTTCTCATGGCCGACGCCAACTCGGCCTACACGCTGGCCGATGCGCCGCGGCTTCAGGCTCTGGACGCGCTGGACCTCATGATGATCGAGCAGCCTCTCTTCTACGACGACTTCCTGGAGCACGCGCGACTCCAGGAGCGTCTCGAGACCCCGATCTGCCTGGACGAATCCATCGAGTCGGTAGGGGATCTCGAGTTGGCTCTGGAGCTTGGGAGCTGCCGGATCGTGAACATCAAGCCCGGCCGCGTCGGCGGGCACACATCGTCACGCGGGATCCACGACCTCATGAGGAGCCGCGGGATGCCGGTATGGTGCGGTGGCATGCTCGAGTCGGGCGTCGGGCGGGCGCACAACGTGGCGCTGGCCTCGCTGGAGGGCTTCACGCTCCCGGGTGACATCTCGGCATCGAAGCGCTATTGGGAGCGGGACATCGTCAGCCCCGAGTTCGAGGTGGCCGACGGCTCCATGAACGTGCCGACGGGACCGGGCCTGGGGGTCGAGGTGGACGAGGACCGCATCGAGCACCTCACGGTGAGGCGGGCCGCCTTCGGCTGATGGCGCCGCCTTGGGGCATGGGCCCGGGGTGCCTCAGCCCGGGTCCGGGGACGCCACCTCGGGTCCCACCTCGAAGCTCTCGCTCTTGACGCGGAAGCGGCGCGCGGGAAGTCCCAGGATGCGCACGAGCATGCGACGCATCCCCCGGCCCACCGCCGTCTCCACCCTCTCTTCTCCCTTCACGGCCGGAGCCAGATCCCCGTGGAGCCACCGCTGGAGCTCCTCCAGGTCGGACAGGCTCAACGTCTCCACCTCCACCTGCCCCAGGTAGTAGTAGCGCCCTTCCTCCGTGGGCCTGAGGGGAAGGGAGAAGCTGGCCTGGAGGGCGTCGCGCACCCCGGGGAGGGAATCGGCCGTGAGCTCCGCGGCTCCCTGTGCGCCCGAGGCTACCAGGTACTTCTCCGCCAACGGGTCGTAGAGGACGCTGGCGCGCCATTCGGCGCGGCCCTTCTGGCTGTCGAAGAAACCGTCCTTCCACAGCTCGGCCACGATCTGGATGCGGAGCGGCAGGCCCGAGTGAAGAGCCCGCGTCAGCCCAGCCTCCTGGAAGAGGGGC
>JASFRY010000492.1:0-3830 GCA_050114675.1 Gemmatimonadota bacterium
TGAGGGCCGTGCCGGGGAACATGCTGTTCTTTACCGCCTCGCTGCGGGCGGCCTGAGGAGACATGCCGGCCCCGGTCTGGTAGAAGCGCTGGGCATCGTCCAGGCTCATGCGCCCCTCGTGCAGCTCCACGTCCACCACGGCGCGGACACACATGCGGACGCGGGCGTGCACCTCGGCGTAGGCCTCCTGGGGCGTGAGGCCCCCGTGCTCCCGGACCAGGTCCGTGGCGTAGCACGCCCACCCCTCGGCCATGGTGCCGCCGCAGAACATGGCGATGCGCGAGGCGCAGTCCACCGCCGCCATCCTCCCCACGCGGGAGGGAGAGCGGTAGGCGTACCCGTTCTGGACATGGTGCCCGATCCCGCCGTGGTGGACCACGTGGTTGAGCTTGATCACGCTGTCGTTGTGGTCCGCGAGGAACGCCGCCTGCTCCTCCGCGGGCAGATCCGGCTCCAGAGGCGGGATCAGGTAGTCGTGCACCGGAGGGCGATGGAAGGCTGCCGGCGCGCGGTAGGGGAGGAAATACAGGGAGGGGGCCGCCTGCCGGGCCCACGCCGGCTGGGGGACGTAGCGTATGGGGAAGTCGGGCCAGGTGAGGAGCTCCCGCTCCTCGGCCAGCCCACGGATCTCGTCCCATATCTCCCGGTAACGGGCGGTGTAGCCGTCCGCGGTGGCATGGAGGCCCCGGAGCCCTTCCAGAACCTGACCGGGACGCTCCGCCCCGAAGTCCCCGGCGTGCGCCTCCAGGTAGGCCTGACTGTCGGCCATGCGCGCCCGGGCGTAGGAGGCGAACTGGCCGGCGTCGGCCTCCAGGAAGTGGCCCTCCCGAAGGTACAGCGACAGCATGTCCGCCCCGCACGCCACGTCGTCACGGGGGTGGCTCGCCAGATCGGTGGCGAGCCAGGCGGCATGGTCGGCGAAGGCGGCGGCGGCCTTCTCGGCGGCGCGATGCAGCTGCGGCGCCAGGGCGGACTTGTCGGCGCCCAGGGCGTCGATGCCCCCCTCCAGGAATGCCAGGGCCCCGGTGCACTCGCGGTGTGCCCGCTGGGTCCACACCATCGGGGCCTCCCGGATCCGGTCCCTTCCCTGGGCCAGGAGCGCCGGCACCGCCTCGAGCCGCTGGACCGCGGATTCGACCCGGGCCTCCAGAGGCGCGAAATCCGAGAGGAAGAGGGACATGACGCCGAAGATGGCCTCGCCGGTGTAGAGGCTGGGGTTCCCCTGCAGGAAGTGGCGGGATTCGAGCTCGCGGAGCTGGATTCTGAGGAAGCCCCGGGCCAGGCGGAGATCCACCTGCTCCACGGGCTCGAGCACGGCCGGGTCCAGGTCCCGGGACCCTTGGAGCAGGGTCTCCATGTCGGCCAGGGTGTCCCCGGCACCGTTCTCCGAGAGATCGGGCAGACGGTGGTCGTACTCGTGGACGCCGACGAACGTGGCGTTCACGGGGCGGCGCATGTAGTAGGACGCGAAGAAGGCGTCCATCCAGGCATCGAAGCTCTGTTGGGCAGACATGGTCACGTGGGATGCGGGGTCGGCCGGTGCACGGTGGCGCTGTCGGTCATCGGCCGCAAGGCGGGACCGGAGAGGTCGTGGAATGCCGGATGCCGGACTGGCGCCGGTGCGGGCCCGTTTCGATCTTCCGGAGCCTGCCCGCGCACCTCCATCCCGGTAGAGCCATGAGGACGTCCCGCCTGTTCCTGGTCCTTGGGCTCCTGCTGCCGGCGGCTCCGGCCGTCGCCCAGGACAGCCCCCTCACTCCGGCCACGTTCCGTGGCCTCAACCTCCGCGAGATCGGGCCCGCGCTGACGTCGGGCCGTGTGGTGGATTTTGCCGTGGACCCCGACGATCCCGCCACGTGGTATGTGGCCTCGGCATCCGGCGGCGTGTGGAAGACGGTGAACGACGGCACCACCTTCCAGCCCGTCTTCGGCAGCGAGGGCTCGTACTCCATCGGCGTTGTGACCCTGGATCCCAACAACCCCCATGTCGTCTGGGTCGGCACGGGGGAGAACAATGCCCAGCGGGCCGTGGGCTACGGGGACGGCGTCTACAAGTCGGTGGACGGCGGACGTACGTGGAAGCGCATGGGCCTGGAGGACTCCCAGCACATCGGGTCCATCGTGGTGGATCCCCGGGACTCGAACGTGATCTACGTGGCGGCCCAGGGCCCGGTGTGGAGCGCCGGGGGAGACCGGGGCCTGTACAAGAGCACCGACGGAGGCGAGCACTGGACGCCCATCCTCCAGATCAGCGAGAACACCGGCGTCAACGAGGTCCACCTGGATCCCCGTGATCCCGATGTCCTCTACGCCAGCGCGTGGCAGCGGCGGCGCCACGTCTGGACCTACATCGGCGGGGGTCCCGAGTCGGCGCTGTACAAGAGCACCGACGCCGGCGCGACGTGGACCAAGGTGACCACGGGGCTTCCCTCGGGGGATGTGGGCCGCATCGGCCTGTGCATCTCTCGGTCCGATCCCGACTACGTGTACGCCATCATCGAGGCCGCCGGAGAGAGCGGGGGCTTCTTCCGCTCCACCGACCGGGGCGCCTCCTTCCGCAGGCAGAGCAGCTACCGCACCAGCGGGAACTACTACAGCGAGATCATGTGCGACCCCTTCGACCGGGACCGGGTGGTGTCCATGGACGTCTGGGCGCAGGTGACCGACGACGGCGGCAAGACGTGGGGCCGCTTCGGCGAGCTGCACAAGCACGTGGACAACCACGCCCTCTGGTTCGACCCGGCCGACCCGGACCACGTCATCAACGGCAACGACGGCGGCGTGTACGAGAGCTGGGACGGTGCCGAGACCTGGCAGTTCAAGGCCAACCTCCCGGTGACCCAGTTCTACAAGGTGGCGCTGGACAACGACGCACCCTTCTACGGGGTGTACGGCGGAACCCAGGACAACTTCTCCCTGGGTGGGCCGTCACGCACCACCAGCCAGCATGGCATCGTCAACGCCGACTGGGAGATCACCAACGGGGGCGACGGCTTCGAGAGCCAGGCCGACCCCACCGACCCGAACATCATCTACGCCCAGTCCCAGTACGGGGGGCTCGTGCGCTACGACAAGAAGAGCGGAGAGATCGTGCCCATCCAGCCCCAGCCCGCCGAGGGCGAGGCGCTGCGGTGGCAATGGGACGCTCCGCTCCTGGTGAGCCCCCATTCCCACACGCGGCTGTACCACGCGGCCAACAAGGTCTTCCGGAGCGACGACCGGGGCGACTCGTGGATCGAGATCAGCCCGGACCTGACGCGCCAGCTCGATCGGAACACCCTTCCGGTCATGGGGAGGGTGTGGGGACCCGACGCGGTGGCCAAGAACGCCTCCACCACCATCTACGGCACCATCGTCACCCTGGACGAATCGCCGGTGACCGAAGGGCTTCTGTACGTGGGCACCGATGACGGGCTCATCCAGGTCACCGAGGACGGGGGCGGCGCCTGGCGGAAGATCGAGCGTTTCCCCGGCGTGCCCGAGCGCACCTACGTGAACATGGTGCTGGCCTCGCGCCACGACGCGGGCACGGTGTACGCGGCGTTCAACAACCACAAGAACGGCGACTTCACGCCGTACCTCCTCGAGAGCACGGACGAGGGACGGAGCTGGACGTCCATCGCCTCGGATCTCCCCGAGCGGGGTTCGGTCTACGCCATCGCAGAGGACCCGGTGGTGCCGGATCTTCTCTTCGCCGGCACCGAGTTCGGCGTCTACTTCAGCCGGGACGGCGGGGGCCATTGGGTGGAGCTCCAGGGCGGCGGCTTCCCCACGGTGGGGGTGCGTGACCTGGCCATCCAGGGCCGTGAGAACGACCTGGTGCTCGCCAC
>JASFRY010000493.1:0-3826 GCA_050114675.1 Gemmatimonadota bacterium
CCACTCCAGGCGCAGCGACTTTCGTGTGTCCAGGAGCTCCAGATAGGTCTCGGCCACGTCGCTGATGATCTCCAGCTTCCTGGACAGTGCCCGGTCGCGCTCGGCCAGCTCGTACTCCCGGGCCAGCCGCTCGTAGAGCCGATCCAGCTCCGGCTCGTCCCACGTGATCTCCGGTTTCTCCCCGACCTCTACCCGGCCCACCATCCGGGTGCGGATGAGGAGCGCCTCCCCGATCTGGTTCAGCAGCTCCTTGCCCGACGGGCGCACCCGGGCGTCCCGGAGCTGAGTGGCCAGGGTCTCCACCCGGTCGAACACCGTCGCCATCCGTGCTTCGTAGTGGGTGAGCGCCGCGCTCTTGGCGAGCACGGTGGCCACCACCTGGGCCCGCTCCACATCCAGGTCCTTGAGCTGGATCTCGCCATCGGGGAGGATGATTTCCCGCCCCTCGTGGACCAGTCGGATCTCCGCCGACTCGCCGGCGTCGCTGGGCTCGACGTCCATGGCCAGGGGGCGGATGCGCTCGAGAACGGCATCCGTCTCATCGGCCCCGACCCCGATCTCGACGAGCACGCCGAAGCGAAGGAGCACGAAGAAGCCTCCCTCCTTTCCGGAGAGCGTCAGCGGCGACGTGGCCACCGACGGCCAGCCCTCGACCTCACGAGCCGGTACCCGTCCGCCCAGGTAGTGGGCTCGGGCGCGCAATACGGGAACCGGGTGCGGTGCCGAGAGGTCGGTCCGGGTCGTGGAGAATCCGTCGGGAGGAGCCATGGATCGCCTTTCCTCAGCTCACGAGCTCACGATCTTCGCTCCAGGACCATGGCGAAGCCCATCCCCCCTGCGGCGCACAAGGTCATGAGCCCGTACTCCACGTCGCGGCGCACCATCTCGTTGGCCAACGTCAAGGTGATCCGGGCACCGGTGGCCCCGAAGGGATGGCCGATGGCGATGGAGCCGCCCATGACGTTGATGAGGTCCGGGTCGGGGTGGCCCACCGCTTCGCTCCGTCCCAGCTCGTTGCGGGCGAAGGTGGCCGACTCCCACGCCTGGAGATTGGAGAGCACCTGGGCCGAAAAGGCCTCGTGCATCTCCATGAGGCCGATATCCTCCATGGTCAGGCCGGCCCGCTCCAGAGCCCACGGCGCCGCCCACGCCGGTCCCTGGAGGAGCTGAGCGGCGGGGTCCAGCGCGGCCCACGCCCAGGAACGCACAACCGCCAACGGCTCGAGGCCCTCGGCTCGGGCCCGGTCCTCGTGCATCAGCACCACCGCCGCCGCACCGTCGGTGAGGGCCGATGAGCTGCCCGCAGTCACCGTCCCGTGGCGCCGATCGAAGACGGGCCGGAGCCTGGCCAGCGCCTCTGGGCTCGTGTCCGGGCGGATCAGGTTGTCGGCTGTCACGACCCGCTCGTAGTCCGGCGGGAGGTAGACCGGGGCGATCTCCGCCGGGATGCGTCCGTCGGCGACGCCCGCGGCGGCGCGCTGGTGGGAACGGAGCGCCCACGCGTCCTGCTCCGCGCGGCCGATGCCGTTCTCCTTGGCCATGCGCTCTGCGGCCTCTCCCATGGTCTCCCCGGTGGTGGGCTCGGCGATGGCCGGAGTGACCGGGATCAGGTCTCGAGGTCGGATCCTGCGGAAGGAGGCCAGCCGGGCGCTCAGAGTCTTGGCCCGGGAAGCTGCCACCAGCGTCTTCGACAGCTTGTCCGAGACGGTGATGGGGATGTGCGACAGCGACTCCGCCCCTCCGGCGATCACCACTTCGGCGTGGCCCATCTCGATAGCCTGGGCTCCGTCCGCGATGGCCTGGTTCGCCGACGTACACGCCCGGGACACGGTGTACGCAGGCACGTCCCGCGGCAGGACGGCCAGGCCCACTTCCCGGGCCATGTTGGGCGCTCGGGGGTCGTGCACCACCGTGCCGTAGATCAGCTGGTCCACGTCCTCGCCCCGGAGACCGCTTCGCCCCAGCGCCTCGCGCACCGCCACCTTGCCCAGCTCGATGGCGGACAGGTCGGCGAACTCGGTGCCGGAGCGGAGGAACGGCGTGCGGCATCCGGCGACGATGGCGGTCTTCATCGGGGGCTCCTCGCGAGGGCTCGGCTCAGGAAGGCCACGTGGAATGTAGCGGAGTCTCCCCGCGGCTCCGATGGCGCCCGAAGGGCCACCCCCGGATGGAGCGGGACGTGGCTAATGCAGGCTGATGACCACGTTCTGGAAGTCCGCCGCATTCCGGCCACGTCCCGAGCACCGGGCGTTGTACCAGCTTCCGCTCCCCTCGCTGACCATGCCGTTGGCCTTCACGACGACCCGCACGTAGGCCGTGCCCTCGGCGTTGAGCGTGGCCGAGGCTGTGGCGTTCCCGGTTCCCTCGTACGTGACGCCGTCCACCCTCATGAGGAAGGAAGCCGCCTTGTCTTCCGTGTGGACGGTGAGGGTCCCGTCTTTGTTGTCACGGTAGAAGTCGCTCCGCGTGTGGCCGCCTTCCTGGGCGGAGAATCCGATCTCGCAGGAGTTGAAGGCTTCGTCGGTGAAGGACGCCAGGGTCAGGGGGCCCACGACGGGCCGGAACTGGACGCCCAGGCTGCTGCTCGTCACGGGCGCCGCCTGGATCGCGTCCATCGAGGGCTGGGTGGGGGTCGAGGTCTCGCAGGCCGTGATCGCGAGGGCCGGAAGGGCTGCCAGGGCGAGGATCCTGGAACGCATGCGTCGCTCCTGCATGGCTTTGGGGGGTCGCCGACGCGTCGAGCGCCGACGCTGCGGCCACGGTATGGCGGGGCGTGGACGGGCGCAACGGATTCGTCCGGGACGGTCACCGGCTCGGGGCCACGTAGACCTCGCCGTCGAGCTCGTCCAGCTTGCGCTGCATGAACGTGCGGGCGTCCTGCACCGCCTGGTTGTACACGTGGGGTGCCAGAGCGCCGACGAAGAAGTCCAGGAGCTGCTCGGCGCGGAACGCGCTGAGTCTCTCGTCGAGCTCCTGATGGTAGAAGCCCTGAAGGGCGAGAACGAGCTGGCTCCGGCGATCGTCCGAGAGTTCGACGCTCATGAGGCGGTCCTGGGTCGAGGGGAGGTCTCATCTTCGCCGAAGGTGCCGACAAGACCGGCGGTCCGGTAGGTTGCTTCGGACACGTCGAGCCGTGGGGCCACCCTCGAGACTCGGGATCGGACTCGACGGACGGAGGGGGACCGGATATGGTCATCTTCACGCCCGACGCCACCCGTCGGGTGTGAAGGAACAACCCTCCAGGAGCCGCCGACCCGTGCGTGTACTGAGCAACCTCTTCTCCAAGAACCGCACCTGGGCCGCCGAGATGAGCCGGCAGGACCCCGAGTTCTTCCACCGGCTGTCCCAGCAGCAGGCTCCGCCGTACCTGTGGATCGGCTGCTCCGACAGCCGGGTGCCCGCGAACCAGATCGTGGGCCTGCTGCCGGGCGAGATGTCCGTGCACCGCAACGTGGCCAACGTGGTGTCTCACTCCGACCTCAACTGCCTTTCTGCCCTGCAGTTCGCGGTGGACGTCCTGGAGGTGGGCCATGTCATCGTCTGCGGTCACTACGGCTGCGGAGGTGTGGGCGCGGCCCTCCGCGGCGACAAGCTCGGCCTGGTGGACAACTGGATCCGCCACGTGCAGGACGTGTGCGCCAAGCACCGCGGCCAGCTCGATGCCCTGGACACGGAGGAGGCCAGGCACCGGCGCCTGTGCGAGCTGAACGTGGTCGAGCAGGTGGTGAACGTGAGCCGGACCACCGTGGTCCAGGACGCATGGGCCCGTGGCCAGGAGCTGGCCGTACATGGGTGGATCTACGGCCTGGAAGACGGGCTGCTCCAT
>JASFRY010000494.1:0-3818 GCA_050114675.1 Gemmatimonadota bacterium
CCGCTGACGCGCGCCTGGCTGAGGGCGGATCCCGCCTTCGATCCGCTACGCGGCGTCCCGGCGTTCGACGCGCTCCTGGAAGATCGTTTGCGTTGAGCCCCGCGTTTCGGAGCATCCTGCGCAGCCCGAGATCCACCTCCGGGCAGGACGAGTCGCCGGAAACCGGGCGGTCCGCGGCCCTCCGCTCCCGAGACGAGCGAGCCCGCCACGTTGCACACGGCGCATCGTGACGCCAGGAAACCTTCCGCCTGCGGATGCGGTAGACGCTCCTGTCATGAGGCCACCGCGCACCCCCACCCGACCCTTCGCCGCGCTCCTCGGCGCGCTCCTGGTCATGCTCCCGGGCTGCGATTCTCCGGGGGGCGTGGAAGGGCCCATGCCCGGCCGCCCGCACTTCGACGGCGCCCCGGCTCTGGCCTCCGTGGAGCGTCAGGTCGCCTTCGGGCCCAGGATTCCTGGAACGCCGGGCCACGCCGCCCAGCTCGCCTGGATGCGGGCCCTCCTCGACTCGGTGGCCGACACGGTGGTCGCCGACGACTTCACCCACGTCTCGGCCGTCGGCGATACCCTCCACCTCACCAATCTGGTGGCGCGCTTCCTCCCGGACCGTGAGCGCCGGATCCTCCTTCTGACCCACTGGGACACGCGGCCCGTCTCCGACCAGGCCAAGGACCCGGCGCAGCGGAAGCTGCCCGTGCCCGGCGCCAACGACGGCGCCTCGGGTACCGCCATCCTCCTGGAGCTCGCGCGCATGCTGGGCGAGGACCCGCCGCCGCTGGGTGTCGACCTCCTCTTCGTGGACGGGGAGGACTACGGCGAGGGTGACATGTTCCTCGGGTCCGTGCGCTACGCCGACCAGCTGCCTCCCAAGGGCCAGGGCCGACCCATCTACGCCGTGCTCCTGGACATGGTGGGTGATGCCGACGGCCGCTTTCCCGTGGATCCGACCTCGGTGCAGGCCGCGCCCATCGTCGTGCAGAAGGTCTGGCGGACGGCCCGGAAGCTCGGGTACGCCAAGTCGTTTCCCGAGGGCGTGGGCCCGCCGGTCACCGACGACCACGTGCCGCTCCTGGAAGCGGGGCTCCCCGCCATCGACGTCATCGACTTCTCCTACGGTCCCGCCAACGCCTACTGGCACACGCCGGAGGACACGCCCGACAAGGTGAGCGCCGAGACGCTCGGCATGGTCGGCGAGGTCATGGCGGAGCTGATCTACTCGGGAGGATAGGCTCCTGACCGAGCCGGGTTGCGTCGAGACGGGTCCGGCTCAGATTCACGCCACACGTCCTGCGAGGCCTGCGGGCCCCTGCGCCGTCCAACCGGCATCCAGCGAAGGAACCTCCGTGAGCGAATCGTCCACCGACCGCGTCGCCGTGGTCCAGGCGTCACCGGCCTTTTTCGACACCTCCGCCGCCGTGGACAAGGTGTGCGCCATGACCGCCGAGGCGGCGGAGCGGGGTGCCCGCCTCGTGCTCTTCCCCGAGGCGTACGTCGGGGGCTACCCGTGGGGCCTGGCCTTCGGGACCGCCGTGGGCGGGCGTTCGGATGCCGGTCGGCGCACGTGGGAGCGCTACTGGGCGGGCGCCGTGGACGTTCCCGGTCCCGAGACCGAGCGCATGGGCAAGGCCGCCCGGGACGCGGGCGTCACCCTGTGCGTGGGCGTCATCGAGCGCGACTCCACCTACAGCGGTGGCACCCTGTTCTGCACCCTCCTCTACTTCGGGGTGGACGGGGCACTCCTGGGCAAGCACCGCAAGCTCAAGCCCACCGCCGCCGAGCGTCTCATCTGGGGCGAGGGGGACGGCAGCACCCTCACGGTGGTGGACACGGAGATGGGGAGGGTGGGGGGACTGATCTGCTGGGAGAACTACATGCCCCTGGCGCGCATGGCCATGTACGGCAAAGGCGTGGAGCTCTACCTGGCGCCCACCGCCGACGCCCGGCCGCGCTGGCAGGCCACGCTCCAGCACATCGCCCTGGAGGGGCGGTGCTTCGTGCTGGGGTGCAACCAGTACGTCACCCGGGCCATGTATCCCGATGATCTGGAGATCGCCGGCGAGCTGGAGGCGTGGCCCGAGACGCTGTGCCGCGGTGGGAGCGCCGTCTACGATCCGCTGGGAGAGTGCCTGGCGGGGCCGCTCTGGGACCGGGAGGGGATCCTGGTGGCGGAGCTGGACCGGACGGCCATCGCCCGGAGCAAGTTCGACTTCGACGTGACGGGGCACTACGCCCGCCCCGACGTCTTCCGGCTGGAGGTGGACGAGGCGCCGAAGCGCCCCGTGGGGTAGGGCGCCCACCGGTCCTTGATCCGCTGCAACGCCCCCGGTTAGAGTCCGGACGACGCGGGCTCCCGCCGGGCCCGCGCTTCCCGTCAACGCACGAGTGTTTCCATGACCAAGGTCCAGGCTCCCACCGAGATCTTCCTGCAGGAGGTGGATCGGTACAGCGCCCACAACTACCACCCCCTTCCCGTCATCCTCGACCGTGGCGACGGCGTGTGGGTTTGGGACGTGGAGGGGAACCGGTACCTGGACATGCTCAGCGCGTACTCGGCGCTGAATCAGGGACACCGGCATCCCGCGATCCTCGAGGCGGCGCGGGAGCAGATGGAACGGCTGACGCTCACGTCCCGGGCATTCCACAACGACCAGATGGGACCCTTCCTGCGCGAGTTGTGTGAGGCCACGGGCTTCGAGCGGGCGCTCCCCATGAACACCGGCGCCGAGGCGGTGGAGACGGCCATCAAGATGGTCCGGAAGTGGGGCTACCAGGTGAAGGGCGTGCCGGAGGACAAGGCCGAGATCATCGTCTGCGCCAACAACTTCCACGGCCGGACCACCACCATCGTGGGCTTCTCGTCCGAGGAGCAGTACCGGGACGGGTTCGGGCCCTTCGCTCCGGGCTTCGCGCTCATCCCCTACGGCGATGCCGACGCGCTGGAAGCGGCCATCACCCCCCATACGGTCGGCTTCCTGGTGGAGCCGCTCCAGGGCGAGGGTGGCGTGGTCGTCCCACCCGACGGCTATCTGGCCCGAGCCCGGGAGCTGTGCGATGCCCACGGAGTGGCGCTCATGGCCGACGAGATCCAGACGGGCCTCGGGCGCACGGGACGCCTGTTCTGCGCCGACTGGGAGAACGTGCGCCCGGACGTGCTCATCGTAGGGAAGGCCCTGGGCGGAGGCGTCTATCCCGTGTCGGCCGCCATCGCCGACTCGGAGCTCATGGACGTGTTCCACCCGGGGGACCACGGATCCACTTTCGGGGGGAACCCCCTGGGCGCGGCCGTGGGGCGAGCGTCGCTCAGGGTGATCCTCGACGAAGGGCTCCCGGAACGGTCCGACCGGCTGGGCACCTGGTTCATGGAGGAGCTCCGTGCCATCGATTCGCCCCATGTGGAGGAGGTGCGGGGCAAGGGCCTCATGGTCGGCGTGGTCGTCAAGGAGTCGTCCGGCACGGCCCGCCCCTTCTGCGAGCGGCTCCAGGAGCGGGGGATCCTGGCCAAGGAGACCCACGGGCAGGTGATCCGCTTCGCGCCTCCCCTCGTCATCGACCGGGAGACGCTGGAGGAGGCGCTCGTGGACATCCGGGAGGTGCTGACCGCGTGAGGATGACGGTGTGAGGGAGGGCGCCGGGTCGCCGGACACCCCTGGCTCCTCAGGCCTGCCCCCGACGGACGGCCTCGAAGGGGGCGCCGGCGCGCTGACCTCCGAGGCGTGGCCCTTCCTCCTCCTGTCGCTGGGCCTTCTCGCCGTGGGGCTGTCTTTCTGGCGCCCCATTCCCGCCGGCGTGTGGAATGACGACGGCGTCTACATGCTCAT
>JASFRY010000495.1:0-3769 GCA_050114675.1 Gemmatimonadota bacterium
CTGAGGCGAACTCGGCCGAACTCAACCGGACACGCCGAATAATGAATGGGGTTCAGGGGGTCGCCGGTTCGAATCCGGCCGTCCCGATAGAAGTTGGCCCGGTGACTCGCAGAGTCGCCGGGCCTTCCTCTTGCCTACCCAGATGAGAACCGGCCCGGATTCGGCGAAGCCGAAGACGGATAGCCGGTTTGACCCGATGCGCCACAGATGCCCTCGCCAGGCCCTTCCGCTGACGCGCGAGGGGAGCGACGATGGCCGCGCCGGCGGCCACCGCAGCTCAATCCGGCCGTCCCGATAACGAGAGAGGTCCTGCGATCGAGCGTGGTCGCAGGACCTCTTGGTTTGTGTGGGTACGATGGTCGCGGGACGCGACGGATCCCGCGGGAGCGTCGGCATGGCGGCGTCACGACCGCTGTAGCCCCGTGGCTCTGCGCCACCGCCTTTCGACGGCTTCGCTCTGAGCAGCAACTTCGGCGGGAAGGGAGCCGACCGGAAGAATTGGCGCACTACCTGTTGCGCGACGATCCGAGCTGGACCGCGGAGCGCATCCACGAGGCCATGTACGGCGGGCGAACCATCACCGTGCCGCTGAAGCACGGACGACCCGTGAGAATCGCCTACTTCACCGCCTGGGTGGACGACGAGGGGCGCCTGAACTTCCGCGATGACGTGTGCGGGCACGACGCACGGCTGGCGCGAGAGCTCTTCATCGAGCGGTGAGGTCCAGGATCCGGGTACTCTGGGACCCTCGGGGCACCGGAAGCGCGCTGGAAAGGGGGCAACGGGGTAGCGAGATCTGGGGAACGCCGAGGTCACACGGGAACCACGCAAGGCGGCGGAGGCGGCCGCTGGCGTCCGCCGGGGCAAGCCGGCGTGGGACTCGAAAGGGGGGGTGAACGAAATGAGCGACGGCAAGTATTGGTTCTGCGTGACGCACCACGCGGTAGAGAAGGAGGATGGCTGCGCGAACGTGGACCGACTCGGTCCCTTCGACACGGTCGAGGAAGCCTCGCGCGCCATGGAGAAGGTAAAGGAGCGCAACGAAGCGTGGGACAACGACCCCGACTGGAACGACGAGGACGACGAGGACGACGAGGACTGAGGAACGGAGAGGTTCTTCCTCATCGGTGGCGGTCGCCGGCCCCGCCCCACCCCGTCTCGCGTACCCGCAGCAGGCGCGCATGAAGAGAGCCTCGGTCTCTTTCGTCGCGGTCCTACTCCTGGCCGCCGGCGTCGCCATGGCCGTGCTGCTCCGGCGTCCCCGGGCGCTTCCGAACAACGCGTGCACACACACCCAGTCCTCGCGCGTTATCCGCCTCATCTCCACCGGCAACGGTCGCCCGGAGGAAGCGCCTCCCCACGACCCTCCGCGTTACTCCGTGTACAGCCCCTCGGCGGCGCGGGCCGAGACGACGATCCCCTTGATCATCGCAGAGCTCAGCCCCTGGTGCTCCATCTCGTTCAGTCCGCTGATGGTACATCCCCGCGGAGTGGTTACCCGGTCGATCTCGCCCTCTGGGTGGCTCCCCCGGCGGAGCCCGAGCGCTGCCGCGCCCTTGGCCGTCTGGGCCGCCAGGAGGAGCGCCTCCTCGGGGTGGAAGCCGATCTCGATGCCTCCCTGCGACGCTGCCCGCACGCAGCGGAGGAAGAAGGCTACGCCGCACGCGCACAGCGCCGTGGCGGGCACCATCATCTCCTCGGGGATGACCAGAGTCTCACCCACCAGCCCGAAAAGCTCCTCCGCCGAAGCCAGGGCGTCGGCGTCGGCGTCGTCTGCCGACAGGCACGTCATGGACTCCCCGATGAGCACCGCCGTGTTGGGCATGGCACGCACCACGCTCACGCCGCGATCCAGCGAGTCGCGGATGGCCTGGATGGACGCGCCGGAGACCACCGAAACCACCTGGTGTCTCCCGGCCTCAACGTGGGGAGCCACCTCCGCCAGAAGCGCCCCGAGCTGCTGGGGCTGGACGGACAGCACCAGGAGGTCGGCGTCGCGCACCGCGGCGACGTTGTCCGACCCCACGATGAAGCCCTCCGCCGCCAGGTCGGCGATCTTGTCGGGCTGACGACGGGTCACCGCCACCCGGCCGGCCTCCAGCCGTCCCGCTCCCACCCACCCCCGGGCCAGCGCTGTGCCTAGATTGCCTCCGCCCAGGATCGCCACTTCGTAGCGGCGCTCAGTGTCGTTTGTGCTCACACTACACTCCGTTACTGGTGGAAGAGCGCTCGCGTGGGCATCCGATCATCCCACTGGTCGCGCCTTCCTCAATGGCTCACCGTACATTCCTGCCTCGATTCGGGCCACCGCCTCCGCCCGTTCCTCAACTCCGGCCGCCAGTCGAGAGTAGGATCCCCCGTCCCCTTTGGTAGGCGGGGGTCATCAACGATCTCGGCGAAGCTCACGAGGCGAGCAAGCCTGCTGTCGGTTCACATGCGCGCGGCGATGCCGGCCCTGCCCTGCCCAGGACCGGGTTTGCTCGCTTGAGCTTTCGGCCTCGCGCGGGGCTTCCTTGGGAAGAAGACGGCGATCCTGACCCTCGAGGGCCGGTTTGTGCTGGCCCGGAGCCGGTGGGACCGCGCCGGCACTCGAGGGGACCTCTGTGATGGGACCGGGGGAGGATGGGATCTGAGCACGCGTCTGGGTGTGGTCCCAAACGAACATGTCCTCCACTCGCAACCAGATCGCGAATACCGAGATGCGCGACGAGGCGCTCAAGGGGCTCAGTCACGACGAACCACCGCGATGATGTGCGTTGCCGAGTCGATTGCACCCGGCTCGGCGGTGAAATCCTCCTCGATATCGAGAAGATACGTCCACTGCTCCGGAGCCGACTCCCACACTCCGTCGAGCGCGCCAGCATTCTGGACACTCGCAAAGTTCGCGCCCCGCGCCTCAACGACCGTACACCGATGGTCATGCAGGAAGGCCTCGAACTCCGTCCAGCGAAACATGTGGCAGAAGTGACCGCCCGGCTCCACGTCCCGCGTCACCTGGTCGCCCGTCACCCGTAGTTGCACGAGCGCCTCCGACGCACCCCCTGCAGCCATGGCAAGGACTGCAGGGAGAAACAGCCGATATCCGCCAAGCAGCGATATCACGCTGAGGAGAACAGGCCCGCCCGGCTTCGTGACTCGGAGCAGCTCCTCCAACGCGTCGTCTCTCCGATCCAGTGCATAACTCAACAAGCCCCCGAAGCCGACAACCGCGTCAAAACTCCCGGCGGGATACCTCGATAGATCACAGGCATCCGCCACCGCCCACGCCTCCACCGCCTCCGCCGCACCCGCGGCGCGCGTCTTGGCCTCATTCAACCTTATCTGCTCGGGTGAGATGTCCGTGACAGTCAGTGACGCGCCCAGCCGAGCCAGCTCGATCGTGAAGCGACCCGCTCCCGCCCCCGCTTCCAGCACTCGGTCGCGCCGGTCGATATGTCGAGCAAGCACGCGTCGATGCATCTCGAAGTTCACGCGGTCGTAGACGGTAGCGACGAGCCGGTCCCACTCCTGCTCGCCGTAGGAGTCGAAGTACTCTGCGATATGACGCGGATCGTAGAGCCGGTTCACGCCATCGCCCATGGTTCCCCCTGACAAAGTCCCATCACCTCCCGCCACTCCCATCACCCGCGTGGGGACTCCACGTCCTATCGCCGCTTTGGGCGCATGAGACGATCGAGGACCAGGAGAGCCACGATGCCGGCGAGAACCCACGGCCAGTATTCCTGACCCCATTGCACCGCCCTGTGCCCCACGACCCGGAGCCTGACTA
>JASFRY010000496.1:0-3761 GCA_050114675.1 Gemmatimonadota bacterium
CCCTCCAGCAGCAGGTGAGCTCCCAGTCCGGCCGCGAGAAGGCCGTTCAGGAGGCCCTGGTGACGGCTCAGGAGCTCCGCAGCGAGATCCGGAGCCAGGCCGAGCGTCAGGCGGACCTCATCCTCCAGGAGGCCCAGGCCGAGGTCCGCCGCCAGCGGGCAGAAGCCCAAGCGGAGGCGCGCAACCTCCTGCGGGACGCCGAGCGGCGGCTCGAGCAGAGCAAGGACTCCCTGGAAGAGATGGAGCGCAGGCGCACGCGCTTCCTCAAGAGCTTCCGGCAGCTCCTCGAGCGCGAGATGGACGTGGTGGAGGTGGAGGAATCCAGCCCGCCCCTCGAGGATCGGCCCATCGACCTGGACCTGGGCGGCGGCCGTACGCAGGGGTCCGACGAGGAACCGGCGCCCATACCCGAGACCCAGCCCATGCGTCCCATCGTCTTCCCCGAGGGCGACGAAGCGCTGACGGAGAACGGCGAAGCGGAGGAGGACCTCACGGAGGGGTATCGGGAGGACGTCTCCCGGCTCTTCGATGGGCCTGGAGACCAGTCCGCAGAGGAGACGGAAGCACCGTCCGAGGGGCGGGAGGACCGTGACCTCTTCACACCGCCTGAGCCCGAGATGCCGGCGAGCGAGGACGAGGACGCCCGCTGGGGCTGACCCGAACGCCAAGATCACGTCCAGACATATCTATGCGCTACCCCGAGCTGCCCAGCACTCTCCTCGACATCGAGGAGGAGACCCTGGCCCGATGGCGGGAGGAAGACCTCTTCCGCCGCACCCTGGAAGCCAACGCCGATGGCGAGCCCTTCGTGTTCTTCGAAGGACCGCCCACGGCGAACGGCCGCCCGGGGCTTCACCACATCATCAGCCGCACCATCAAGGACCTGGTGTGCCGCCACCGCTCTCTGGAGGGAAGGAGCGTCACCCGGATCGCGGGGTGGGACACCCACGGCCTTCCGGTGGAGATCGAGGCCGAGAAGAAGCTGGGGATCAGCGGGAAGCCCGAGATCGAAGCCCTGGGGATCGAGAAGTTCAACCAGGTCTGTCGCGAGTCGGTGTTCACCTACAAGGAGGAGTGGGAGAACCTCTCGGAGCGCATCGGCTACTGGCTGGAGTACTGGCGTCCGTACGTGACCTTCCACACCGAATACATCGAGTCGGTGTGGTGGATCCTGAAGAGCCTGGCCGACCGGGGCCTCCTGTACCGCGGCCACAAGAGCGTGCCGTACTGCCCCCGGTGCGGCACGGCCCTGTCGTCTCACGAGGTGGCCCAGGGCTACAAGGACGTGGAGGACCCGTCGCTGACCTTCCTGGCCGACGTGCTGGACGCCGACGGGGAGCCCGACGGACGGGCGTTCCTCGTCTGGACCACGACCCCGTGGACCGTGCCGTCCAACGTGGGGCTGGCCGTTCACCCAGGGCTCGACTACGTGGAGGTGGTCCACGACGGCCGGCGCCTCATCGTGGCCCAGGCCCTGGTGGAGCGCATCTTCGGAGAGGCGGCGGAAGTCGTGGCCCGGCATCGGGGGAAGGACCTGGCGGGGCTGCGCTATCGGCGGCCCCTGGATCTGGTCCCCGAGCCCACCGATCCCATGAACGCGTGGACCGTGGTGGCCGAGGACTTCGTGAGCGCCGAAGAGGGGACCGGCATCGTGCACATGGCCCCGGCGTTCGGCTCCGACGACTACGCCGCGGGCCAGCGTCACGGCCTTCCCATGCTCAACCCGCTCGACGAAGCGGGGCGCTTCGTAGACGACATCCCCGCGGTGGGCGGGATGTTCGTCAAGGACGCCGACCCGGTCCTGGTGGAGGAGCTCCGGGTGCGGGACGTCCTGTTCGACATCGGCACCTCGGTGCATAGCTATCCCCACTGCTGGCGGTGCGGGTCGCCGCTCCTCTACGTCGCCCGGGACTCGTGGTTCGCCGCCACGTCGACGGTGAAGGAGGAGATGCTGGCCAACAACGACCAGGTCTCGTGGTTCCCGCCGGAGGTGGGAGAGAAGCGCTTCGGCGAATGGCTCCGCGGGAACGTGGACTGGGCCCTGTCCCGGGACCGGTATTGGGGCACTCCCCTGCCGGTCTGGGTGTGCGAGGAGCACCGGGATCACGTGCGTTGGATCGGTTCCCTGGAAGAGCTGGCCGATGCCGCCGGCGGCCTCCCGGAGGACTTCGATCCCCACCGCCCCTACATCGACGAGATCGCATGGTCGTGCGCCGAGTGCGGCGGCACCATGCGACGGGCGCCGGAGGTCATCGACGTCTGGTTCGATTCGGGGTCCATGCCCTACGCCCAGTGGCACTACCCCTTCGAGAACGAGGCCGAGTTCGAGGCCCATTTCCCGGCCCACTTCATCTGTGAGGGTCTGGACCAGACCCGGGGATGGTTCTACTCGCTCCTGGCCATCTCCACCATGCTGGACCGTGGCCCCGCGTTCCGGAACGTGGTCGTGAACGACCTGATCCTGGATGCCGAGGGCCAGAAGATGTCCAAGTCGAAGGGGAACACCGTGAACCCCTGGGACGCCATCGGCGACCACGGCGCGGACGCCGTCCGCTGGTACTTCATCACGTCGTCCAACCCGTGGGTGCCCAAGCGGTACGACCCGGAAGGGGTGCAGGAGGCGGCCCGGAAGTTCTTCGACACCTTCTTCAACACCTACAAGTTCTTCGCTCTCTACGCCGGGGTGGAGGCGTGGGCACCTTCGGACGCCGACCCCGCGCCGCCGCGCCGCCCCCTCATCGACCGCTGGCTCCTGTCCCGCCTGGAAAGCGTCACACGCACGGTCATGGAAGAGCTGGACGGGTACCAGCTCACCCGCGCCTACCGGGCCCTGGGCGACTTCGTGGTGGAGGACCTTTCCAACTGGTACGTGCGGCGGTCTCGCCCCCGCTTCTGGGGCAACACCGATCCCGAGGACGCCCGGGCGGCGTTCCGGACGCTCTACGATGCGCTGCGCACCGTCTCGCTTCTGGCGGCGCCGTGCGTCCCCTTCACGGGCGACTGGGTGCATCGGGCCCTCACGGGAGAGAGCGTGCACCTGCAGCGCTATCCGGATCGGCCCGAGGGCGGGGACGCGAAGCTCGAATCCGACATGGACGCGGCACGCACGCTGGTGTCGCTGGGACGGGCGGCCCGCGAGGACGTGAAGATCCGGGTGCGCCAGCCCCTGAGGCGGATCCACGCCGTGGTCCCCCACGGACGGGTGCCCGCGGAAGGGGTCCTGGATCTGGTCCGCGACGAGCTCAACGTGAAGGAGGTGGCGTTCCTGGAATCGGCCGAGAATCTGGTGACGCTGGCGGCCCGGCCCAACTTCAGGGAGCTGGGACCCCGCTTCGGCAAGGACACCCAGAAGGCGGCCGAGGCCGTCCGGAGCCTGTCGCAGGAGGCGTTGGCCGCCTACCGCGACGGCGAGACCGTGGCCATCGAGGTGAACGGGGCCAGCCATCGGCTCCAGGAGGGCGACCTGGAGGTCGTCCAGGAGGCCACCGGCGAGCTGGTCGTGAAGAGCGAAGGGCGCTTCACGGTGGCCCTCGACCCCGCGCTGGACGACGAGCTTCGGGCCGAAGGCTTGGCTCGGGAGCTGGTGAACCGGATCCAGCGCCTGCGCAAGGACGCGGGGCTGGAGATCACGGACCGCATCGAGCTCTTCATCGGGGGGCAGGACGGCGTGGAGGCGGCGGCGCGCACCCACCGGGACTTCATCGCGGGGGAGACGCTGGCCACGGCGCTGACGCTCGGAGACGTGCCGGCGGAGGACGCCT
>JASFRY010000497.1:0-3751 GCA_050114675.1 Gemmatimonadota bacterium
CGGGCGGCGGTGTCGACGGCGACCCCCTGTACGCCGGGCTTGAGGGCCTGCTGCGCCAGCTCGATGGCGGTGACGATGGTATCGAACCCCCTGCGCACCTCCGGCGGCTCCGCCGTCTCGCCCTCATCCAGGATGTAGAAGGTGCGCTGCAGGTCCGAGGTGTAGTCCTCGACCTTGAGGCCGAAGTCCATGTTCAGGACGTGGCCCCGCTCCACCTTCCGGTCCGTGGGCTGGTAGTGCGCGCCGGCCGTGTCGGGTCCCGTGAAGACCGCCGGGCAGTGCGCCGGATCCCACCCGAAGGCCAGCCCCCTGGTCTCGGCTTCCCGGGCCATGAAGGCGGCGATCTCCTTCTCCGTCCTTCCGGGCTCGATGTAGCTCTCCACCATGCCGAAGATGTCCAGGGTGTGGCCGATGGCGGCCCGCATTCTCTCGAGCTCCGTGGCCGTCTTCCGGGCCCTCAGGCTCGAGATGACCTTGCCCGCCGACACGAGCCGGTCCTGGAAGCCGATCTCCGCGAGCATCTCCTCCAGGAGGAGGTACATGCCGTGGGTGAGTCCGTCGCAGACCTCGCTGGTCCGGGAGTAGTTCACGGCGATCGAGGTCGGGTCCAGGCCTTTCAGGTAGCCCAGGAGATCGGCCTTGATCCCCTCCACGTACCCGGTGACCCGGCCCCAGACGCCCAGCTCGTCCACGGTCTGCTTCTCCATCTGCCCCACGATGGCGTGGGTCTCCCCGGAGCGGGTGATGATGAACGCCGAGTGCCAGGTCATGTCGGCGGGACAGAGGAAGTCCAACATGGGATCGCGCATCATGCCGCTCTCCCGGACGAAGGTGATCCAGCAGTCGATGCCGTGCTCGTCCAGGATCCCGATGGCCTGATCGATCTTCTCTTTGATCAACGTGGTGTCGCTCATTCCTCTCGCTCCGTGGGCCCGCCGGTCGCGGGACGCCAACATTGACCCGACGCCTCGAACGGGGCAAGAATGCCGGGGGCCTGCTGGCCCGGAACACAGGAGGAATCCCGATGAGAAGAGCGCTCACTGCGGCCGCGCTTCTTTGCTCGGCCGCCGTCCTCATCTCCGCCTGCGAGCGAGAGGGGCGGACCGGGAACGAGGCCGCCGCCGCGGACACCCTCACGGAAGTGCAGCGGGCCAACCTGCTCGCCCTCGAGAAGGAGACGTTCGACCTCGTCCCCGAGGAGCCGGTCCCCGATGACGAGCTGCCTGCCCGCCGGCTGTCGATCGAGCTTCCCGGCCGCACCCTGTACGCCACGTGGGTCTCCTCGGACCCGTCGGCCCCGGCGTTCTTCTTCCTCCACGGCAACGGGGAGAACATCGCCGAGTGGCGGCCCCTGCAGGCCTACCTCCTGGGGAAGGGATACTCGTCCTTCGTCTTCGACTACACCGGCTACGGAAGCAGTACGGGCCAACCTACCGTGGCGCGCGTCGACCAGGACGCCATCGAAGCATACCGGCGCTTCGCGGAGCTGTCGGCCGACGCGTCGGAGCGCATCGCCTTCGCCCATTCCCTGGGCACGGGAATCCTCCTGGACGTGGCCAACCGCCTCGAGCCCCGTCCGTCGAAGGTCGTGGTTCACGGAGCGTTCACGACGTTCCTGGCCCTCCTGGTGGATCTGGGCTACATCGAGCCGGAGGCGCGGGACCAGTACCCGGACGTCTGGAACGGCCTGAAGAACGTCCGGAGTCTGGAGATGCCGCTCTTCGTCCTACACAGCCGCAACGATCAGACGGTCAAGCTCTCCATGGGGGAGGAGCTCGCAGCCGCAGGGGGTGGGAACGCGACCTTCCTTGCGCTCGAGACGTCGGGGCACAACGCGGTCTATCAGGAGCCCGACGACGACACCTGGGTCCCCATCCTGGACCTCATCCATTAGGGGAATCGGCTCCGCAGTCCAGCTCCGTGCGACGACCCCCTACGCCGGTTCCTCCCACGGCCCTTCGCTCACGGCCGAGAGCTTCTTCATGGTCGGGATCACCGCGGCGGCGATGACGGTCCCGATCACGGCCACCATCCCCAGCCTCAGGAAGAGGTTCGTGTAGAGCGGCAGCGAGTCGACGGGATTCGTCACGGTCTCGGGCACGCTCGCGAACGTGGCGACCCAGCTCCCGAGGTACTGCGAGATCCCGGTGGCCAGGAACCAGACCCCCATGATGAAGCCGCGGAGCGACGGGCCCACGTAGCGCGCGATGACCGCGAGACCCAGGCCGCTGATGAGGAGCTCGCCCAACGACTGGAATCCGTAGCCCGTGATCATCCACCAGAACGAGACCTTGCCCGCCGTGGCGAAGTGACCGCTGAATCCGTAGATGAAGAACCCGATGCTCAGGACCGCGAAGCCCATGGCGAACTTGGTGGAGATGTGGAAGTCTCCGCCCTCGCCCTTGCCGAGGTGCGAGTAGAGCCAGGCGAGCCCCGGGCTCAGGAGGAAGATCCAGATGGGATTCAGCGCCTGGACCTGTCCCGCGGGGACGTGATACCCGAAAAAGTCGAGGTTGACGTTGCGCAGCGAGAAGAGCGTGAGCGACGTGGACATCTGCTGATAGAAGATGAAGAAGAGCATGCCCAGCGCCGTGAGTATCAGCACGGCGATGAGGCCCTTCCGCTCCCGCTCGCTTCCCTTCCGCATCATGATGCCGAAGATGGCCAGCATGGTGAGGAACCCGAGGAAGACGGTCGCCCGCGCGACGTCGCGGTTCTGGACGATGAACGTCACGAGCACGATGCCGATGACGATTCCCAGGAGGACCAGGACCAGACGCTTCACCTTGAGGGGCTGGAAGTCGGGCTCCGAGCCCACGTGCCGGAGAAAGCGGCTCATGGCGAAGTAGTTGAGGATGCCCATGAGCAATCCCGCGGCACAGACCGCAAACGCGACGTGCCATCCGAACTTGATGGCGATGAGGGGCGTGGCGAGCTGCGACGCGGTCGCACCGATGTTCACCGCCATGTAGTACATGGTGAAGGCGCTGTCGATTCTCGCGGAATCACCCTCGTAGAGCTTGGAGATCATGTTGGCGGGGTTCGCCTTGAAGACGCCTCCGCCCACGGCCACCATGCCCAGCGCGGGGAACAGAAGCCCCGGGTGGTTCGGAATCGCGAGCCCGATGTAGCCGAGGAAGAGGATCAAGGCACCGAGGACCATGGTGCGCCGGCTCCCCAGGAGCTTGTCGCCGATCCAACCGCCCACCGCGGGAACGGTGTAGGCCAGCGCTGCGAAGGCGCCGAACGTCAGGTTGGCCCGGTCGTCGGTATAGCCCAGCCTCTGCACCATGAAGAGCACGACCACGGCCGTCATGCCGTAGTAGCCGAACCGCTCCCACAGCTCGATGAGGAAGAGGGTGGTGAATCCCTTCGTCCGCGAGGGCGCCTGCGCCTCTGTCGTCATGTGCGTTTCCTCGATCCGTGAATGGTCCGCAGCCCGGAGAGGGCCGCCCATCATTATCTTCTGCTGACCACCTTCGCACCACTGAGCACACGACATTTCTTCTCCGAGAGGCCACCGTGCGCGCCTTCGATGACCCGTCCGTCGTCCTGACCCGAACCCGTATCGTGGAGCGCTTCCTCGGCTATGTGCGCTTCGACACCCAGTCGGACGAGACGAGCGACACCTGCCCGAGCACCGCCAAGCAGCTCGAGCTGGGACGCCGGCTGGTGGAGGAGCTGAAGGAGCTGGGCCTCCAGGGTGTGGGCGGGGGCGACGTCGACATGGACGAGAACGGCTACGTCCTGG
>JASFRY010000498.1:0-3746 GCA_050114675.1 Gemmatimonadota bacterium
TAGCGCACCGTGCGCCGTCCCCGGGGGCTCCAGTGGGACGTCCGACTGGGGAGCATGACATAGGTGACCGTGTCGCCACCGAGGCCGCTGCCGATCTGCTCCAACGCCCGCTGCGCGGCCCAGCGGGGGTCGGACGGCTCCGTGGCCGAGGCGGCGGGATCGTCCGCGGTGACCACGTCCTCGATCCGGTAGCTCAGGTCCATCTCGGCGGGTGCGCGGAGGATGCCCGCCCGGATCACGCCCTGGGCGTGAAGGCTCCGGGGCAGCCACACGTCCCCGTCCCAGAGGCTGTAGTCCACGGCGATCATGGAGAGGTCCATGGTCCACGGTTTGAGCATGCCCGGGACGTGCTTCAGGTCGTCGTCGTCCTCCTTCTTCATGTCGGGGAGGTCTCGGAACGCATCGAAGGTGTCGGAGAGGCGGTACACCGCCCGCACCAGGGCGCCGCTGGTCGGCTCGATCCAGAGCGAGCCGGTCATGCGGTGGACGTCGGCCACCACGGGCACCACGCGCAGCTCCACCGCCCGGACGGAGGTCCCGTCCGGCAGCGCCAGCCGCAGCGTGTCGCCCACGGAGAAGCGGTAGTCGTCCCGGTAGACCGGCATGAGGGGGTGCTCGAGCCAGAAGTCGTCCCGGTTGCGGCGGAAGGCCTCGTCCCCCGGTTCCACGAGGCCGAACAGGAGCCGGTCGTCCATGGGGTCGAAGGCGCGGTTCAGCAGGCTGGGATGGTCGGCTCCATGGCTCACGCCGAAGGGGGTCTGCTCCCTCAGCGCCACCACCTGCACCACGGTGCTTCCGTCCCGGCTCCAGAAGATGCGCTCGGCGGACTCGGCCCGGTACAGCGTCCGGTCCTTGAGGGGCATACGCAGCGCCGCCCCGACCCGCTGGCGCACCAACGCCGTGTACCGCACCACGGCGTCACGACGGTGGCTCCGGTAGGCCACCGCAGCCTCGTACAGCTGCCGGGCCTCGGCATCGGCGAAGGGGCTGGCGTCGCCGGGTGTCCGTGAGGCCGACGCGGCGGTGGCCGGCCCCGCAACGAGGCCCACCACCGCCAGCAAGGAGATCCGGAGTCGCATCAGGGCGTACGGAACTCGACCGCGCGGAAGTCGCGCCAGTGGATCAGCACGGTATCCCCGTCGCCCATGGTGACGAAGATGCCCTTGTTGTCGTCGTTCACGTCGTTGGATCCCTCCAGCTCGAAGGTGCGGCCGTCCAGGAGCGTCACCTCCGCGCTGCGTGACCCCAGGGCCCGGATGCTCCGGATCTGGCCGAACTCGACGTCGAAGGTCACGCCGCCGTCGTCGCCGTCCAGGATCTCCCAGCTGTTCGCCTCGTCGTTGTCCCACCGGATGGTCCCAGTGTAGCGCTCGCCCCCCTCCGTCTCCACGGTGCCGTAGAGCGGGTGGCCTCCGTCGAACAGGTCATAGCCGCCCGCATCGCGAGGCGCCGCATGGAAGCGGATGTCGTCGAAGTCGTCCCAGTCCACCGCGACCTGTCCCAGCGCGGGATCGGAGATGGCGATGCCCCGGATGCCGTCGTCCACGTCGTTGGTCCCCCGGAGGGTGAGCTCCTCCCCGTCGGTCAGCACGACCCTGGCCGCCGAGGACCCGGCTCGCTCTACGGCCGCGATGTCGCCGAAGGGGATCCTGTGGCGCCGTCCGTCCTGGTTGCCGTCCAGGACGTCGGAGGTGAGGATCTCGTCGGTGTCCCACGCCACGTACCCGGTGAACTCCATCCCGCTCCGCGTGCGCAGGGTCCCCCACAGCCGCTCCGCCGGCGGCGCCGGGGCCCCCGGCGGCACGGGAAGGAACTCCACCGAGTCCAGATCCCGCCAGCGCAGCTCCACCTGGCCGCTCCGGGGATCCTCCACCACCAGGCTCCTCAGCTCGTCACCGATGTCGGTCGAGCCACCTTCGAGCTCCACCTGCTCCCCCGACTTGAGCGTCAGGAGCGCCCGGTCGTCGCCCGTTACCTCGAGGGTGCGCAGGTGCCCGAAGCGGATGCCCGAGCTCGCCGAGGAGGGGTAGCCGTCCTCGTCCTCGTCCCACGAGATGCGCAGCCCGAAGATGCGCACGCTGTGCTCGCGGTCCCTCCTCCCGAAGTCGTCGTCCAGGCGCTCCGCCTGGCGGATGTTCTCCCACGGCAGCTCCTTGCTCCCGTTGAGGAGATCCGCCCAGCCCCCCTCGTTCCGGTCCCAGCGGATGTACCCCTCGTACACCTCCCCACCCGCCGTCACCACGCGTCCGTAGAGCCGGTCCGGCGGTCCCTGCTGAAGCGATCCCAGCCCGAGCGAAAGGGCCGCCACGACCCCAACCGTCGTCAAACCCATCGTTCCCTCCCCCGGCGACCGCCGCGGGGAGCCCGTGACGGTCGCATCACACAGTCCATGGATTGCACATCGCCCTACGGCCGGCACGCCCGGGGCGTTTCACCTGCGCTCCCGGGCAGGCCGGAGGACGTGCGCGATCTTCCCTGCGCCCATTACCTTTCCCCCCGTTCCTTCACCGAACCTGCTCATGCCCGCCACGCCGACCCGCCCTTTCCAGGCCACCTCGTGGGCCGCCAACCCCCACGCCCAGACGCTGGGGGCGCGGCTCCTCCGCTCGTCCAGCGGCCCCCGGATGCGGCGAGAGCGGTGGGACACCCCCGACGGAGACTTCCTGGACGTGGACCTGGGCCCGGATCCGGGCCCCGCGGCTCCCGTGGCGCTCGTCCTCCACGGGCTGGAGGGCTCCTCCCGCCGCCGGTACGTGCTCTCCGCGTGCAGCCAGCTCCTGGACCGGGGTGTCCGACCGGTGGCCATGAACTTCAGGGGGTGCAGCGGCGTGCCCAACCGTACGCCGCGCTTCTACCACTCGGGCGAGACGGGCGACGCGCGCTGGGTCCTCGAACGCCTTCGTTCTCTGCACCCGGGGCGCCCCCTGGGGGCCCTGGGGTTCTCCCTGGGCGGCAACGCCCTCCTCAAGCTCCTGGGTGAGGACGGGGCCGACGGCCCGGTGGACGCCGCCGTCGCCATGTCCGTCCCCTTCGACCTCGCCGCCGGGGCGGCGCATCTCGAGGAGAGCCGCCTGGGCCCCTTCTACGCCGGCTATTTCCTCCGGTCGCTGCGCAGGAAGATCCGGGCGAAGCTGTCCCTCCTCGACGGCCGGCTCGACGTGGAAGCGGCCCTCGGCGCCCGCACGATCCGCGCTTTCGACGATGCCGCCACGGCGCCGCTCCACGGCTTCCGCGACGCCGACCACTACTACGCCGCGTCGAGCAGCGCCGCCTTCCTGGAGCACATCCAGGTGCCCACGCTGGTGATCCACAGCCTGGATGATCCCTTCCTCCCGGCCGACGCCGTCCCTCGCGACGCCCTGACTCGCAATCCGAGCATAGCCCCGCTCCTGACGCCCCGGGGAGGCCACGTAGGCTTCCTGGAGGGTCCGCCGTGGCGGCCCCGGCTCTGGGCAGAAGAGGAGGCGGCGGCCTTCCTCGCCGCCCGGCTCGGGGCCTTGCTTGACGAGCGCAGTTCCAGGGGGTAGCCTTTTCGCCGTGCGGGTTGGGGGGCCGTCCGTGGTACCCCCTTTTTCTTGCCGATCAGGCAGCCCGCGCACGGAAGTCGGACGCCTCGGGTGGGCGGCCCGGTACACTGACTCAGAAGGAGCAGGGAACGATGCGAACCACCGGAACGGTGAAGTGGTTCAACGACGCAAAGGGTTTCGGATTCATCACTCCGGAGGGCGGAGAGCGCGATTGCTTCG
>JASFRY010000499.1:0-3740 GCA_050114675.1 Gemmatimonadota bacterium
GCGGGCCGGTCGGGCTGTGTGACCACACCCGCGACCTCGAAGCCCTCGTCGTCCATCGCGCGCAGCGAAGGCACGGCGAACTCGGGTGTGCCCCAGAAGAGGATCTTCACGTCGGATCAGCCCTTGGCTTTGGCTTCGGCCTCGGCCCGCAGCTTCTTCCACTTCTTCATGGCCATCTTCCGGGTCAGGGGGCTGACCCGGTCCAGGAAGAGCACGCCGTCCAGGTGATCGATCTCGTGCTGCAGCGCCCGGGCATAGAGATCGTCGGTCTCGATGGTGACCGGGTTGCCGTCGGGGTCGTAGCCCTCGATGCGCACGGACCATGGCCGCTCAACGACCTCTTCCAGGCCCGGGATGCTCAGACACCCCTCGGGCTGCTTGTCGGTCTCGTCGCTGGACCACGTGACCCGCGGGTTCACGAGGGCCACCCTCGCGTCGGGCTTCTTCTCGTCGCGGAGATCCACCACGAGGACCCGCGTGGAAAGGCCCACCTGCGGCGCGGCCAGACCGATGCCCTCGGCGAGGTACATGGTCTCGAACATGTCCTTGACCAGCTCTCGCAGCTCGTCGTCGAAGGAGGTCACCTCCTCCGCCGGCGTGCGCAGCACCGGGTCTCCCATGAGCACGATGTCCCGCACCAGACTAGGCCTCCTTGCCGCCCTTCGGCGTGAGAACCTGGGCGATCCGGCCCCGGTCCACGGTGAGCCTGGTGTTGTCCCCGGTCTTCACCGTGAGCCGGTTCTCGTCCACATGGACCACCGTGGCGATGACGCCCCCGTTGGTCACGATCTCATCCCCCTTCTTCAGCTCCTTGAGCATCTGCTCGTGGCGCTGCCGCTCCTTGGACTGGGGCCGGATGAGCAGGAAGTAGAAGATGACGAAGATGAGGACCATCTGGGCCATGAAGATGATCCCGGCCGACCCTCCTTCACGAGGTGCCATGAGGATCGCGAGCGCTAGGTTCGTCACCGTGTCTTCTCCTGCAGGTCGAATCGTCTCGGGGCCGTAGCCCGGGGGTGGTACCCGACAGGGGTCCCTAACCCTCGGCGCTACGGTATCGTTCCAGCCAGTCCCGACTCCAGGCGTGGAACGAGCCCGCGTTGATGCGCCGCCGCGCCTCCTCGGCCAGGCGCACCAGGAAGCGCAGGTTGTGGATCGAGAGCAACCGCACAGCCAGCCACTCGGCCGAAGCCACGAGGTGGCGGACGTACGCCCGGTCATAGCGGGCGCACGTAGCGCAGTCACACCCGGGATCCACCGGTCGGGTGTCGTTCCGGAAACGGGATGCCTTCAAGTTCACCTGGCCTTCCTCGCTCGTCCAGGCGGTGCCGTGACGCGCATTGCGTGTGGGGGCCACGCAGTCGAAGAGGTCGCACCCACGCGCCACGGCCTCCAGCAGATCGTCGGGGTAGCCCACGCCCATGAGGTAGCGGGGGCGGTCCACCGGGAGCTCCCCGTCGAGGAGCTCCAGCGTGCGCCACATGTCCTCCTTCGCCTCGCCCACGCTGAGGCCCCCGATGCCAAAGCCGTGCCAGTCCCCCACGTCTCGCGCCTGGCGAGCGTGTTGCCGGCGGAGATCGTCGTAGACGTTCCCCTGGAGCACCGGGAAGAGGGCCTGCTCCGGAGTGTGGTGTTCGTTCTGCAGGAGCTGAAAGCGATCCCTGCAGCGCTCCAGCCAACGGAGCGTGCGCTCGTTGGCCTCGGCGGCATGGGCGTGATCCGAGCCGCCGGGTGGGCATTCGTCGAAGGCCATGACCACGTCGGCACCCAGGGCACGCTGGACCTCCATGACCGACTCCGGCGTGAAGGTGTGCCTCGACCCGTCGATGTGGCTCTTGAAGAGCACGCCGTCGTCCCGTACCTCCCGGATCTCCGCCAGGGAGAACACCTGATACCCACCCGAGTCGGTGAGGATGGGACCATCCCACCGCATGAAGTCGTGGAGCCCCCCGAGCTCACGCACCAGGTCGTGTCCCGGGCGCAGATATAGATGGTAGGTGTTGGCCAGGACCATCTCGGCCCCCAGGGCCCGCACCTCGTCCATCTCCAGCCCCTTCACCGTGCCCAGGGTGCCGACGGGCATGAAGGCCGGCGTTTGCACGTCCCCATGGGGTGTGATGAAGACGCCGCGCCGCGCGGCGCCGTCCCTGGCCTGAAGGTCGTAGCTGAACATGGGGTGGGAATGTAACCGCCCGGTGCCCGGTTCCAACCTTCCGGCCCCACCCGCCGTCCAAGTTCCGGAAGTCACTATGGCGCACATACTATGTAATACATACTATAGAGCGCACGACCGGCGCGGAGACGGTCGCCCCGGTGCCGAGGCACCGATCCGACGCTGCGGGGCCGAGCAGAGGCGATCCCCCAGACCCGAGACGATCGATGGAGCCCGAACCATGACCCTGGACCGCGAGTGGATGCGCGGGGCCGCCCCCCTGGCCGTTCTCACCCTCCTAGACCGCGGGGAGATGTACGGCTACGAGCTGGTGGAGGCCCTGGAGCGCACGACGGAGGGCCTCCTCTCCATGGGACAATCCACCGTCTACCCCCTGCTCTACAATCTCGAGGGGCGTGGACACGTCGCCCCCGTGTGGCGAACCGCGCCGTCGGGACGGCGGCGCAAGTACTACCGCGTCACGGCAGAAGGCCGAGCCTGGCTCGCTGATCAGCGGGAGCAGTGGGGGAGGCTGGTCACCGCCCTGGGGCATCTGGGGCTGTCGGGCCCGGAGACGGAAGAGGCACTGCCGTGAGGCTTCCCGAGGAGGTCGAGCGGCTCATCGTGGAGGTCCTGATGGCTTCAGGTCTGGACCTTCCCGGACGGGCTGCGGTCGAGTCGGAGCTCAGGGCCCACTTCGAGGACGGTCTCGACGCAGGGGTGCCGGCGGACGAGCTCATCGCGCGGTTCGGGGATCCGAGGATCACAGGGCGCCGCATCGCCGCGACACGTCGCGGCTCTGCGGGAGAAGAGCACACGAGGGAAGGGTGGTGGTGGATGTCGGCAGGAGAATGGTGGACCGAGGTGAAGCGCGCGATCCGGCGGCTGGCCAGGACCCCGGGATTCGCGGTGGTGATGATCGCCACCCTCGCCCTGGGCGTGGGTGCCAACACGGCCGTCTTCACGGTGGTGGACGCGGTCATGCTGCGTCCCCTTCCCTACAAGGACCCCGATCGGCTGGTGCGGGTGTACGAGGCGGACCCGGAGGACCCAGCAAACCAGAACTACATGCGGGCGCCTACCGTGGCGGCCTACAGAACCTGGAGCGACGTCTTCGACGGGTTCGGGGGGCTCTACACCTACCGGACCACCACCGCGGATCTCACCGTGGGAGACCGGACCGACCGCGTCATCGCGCTCTCGGTGACAGCGGGCTATTTCGAGACGCTCGGCGTGCTCCCCGAGCTCGGCAGGACCTTCCGGGAGGAAGAGAGCGTCGCGCCGGGAGCACCGGCTGAAGGCAGCTCCCGGGGCCAACCCCTCGCGGCCGTGGCCATCCTGAGCCACGGACTCTGGCAGAGTCGATTCGGCGGAGCCCGCGACATTCTCGGGCGCACCATCCGGCTCGACGACGTTCCGTACACGGTGGTCGGCGTCATGCCGAAGGGCTTCACGGATCCCTTCGGCGCGAGGACCGACGTGTGGCGCCCCCAGGATCTGCGTCTGGGCGGGAGCAACAACTGGGGCAACTACTTCCTTTCCGGCGTGGCTCGCCTGAAGGAAGGCCTGACCCTCCACGGGGCCCAGG
>JASFRY010000500.1:0-3724 GCA_050114675.1 Gemmatimonadota bacterium
GCGAATCTCGAGCCGAAACCGAGCACCAGGCCCGGTGGGGGTTGGCCACATGTCACAGAAGCCCCCGACGGCCTTCGGTCGAACCCCAGTGTACACGAGGGTGCCCTGGTCTTGTGAGACAGTGATCGAGTCGACCGCTGAGGAGAGCCCCGGCTGATAGGCCTTCAACTCGTATCGACCTGGCTCTGGCACATGAAGCAGGAACCTCCCGTGCGCGTCGGTAAGCGCAGCGAAACGGGAGCCGCTGAGTTGAACCTGCATGGCAGGGACAGGCTCCCCCGTGGTGACCTCAACAACCATGCCCGAGACCGTAAGACCAGGCAGGGAGTCGGTTAGAGTCCAGCGCACCTCCTGACCTTGCAGTGGCCGTCTTGATTGAGCCGCCAGTACACCCGTGGTAATCGGCACCGAAGCTAGAGCCAGTGCGAATACGCGTATGGCGATGCAAGAACGCATGTGCACGGGTAGATATGCTCCTCTGTGGTCAAGTCGGTCCATCATGATTTCTCAAATCCAGGGGTACCTCGGCACGCCGTTGTGCTGTCAGATAACTCTTTGTTTGCGAATCCTCGTGTCCCCTCTTGGACCTAGCGTCTGTGGGGTTTGCGACGAGTGGGTCTGATGGGGATGTGTTCTTCAGAGAATGGAAAGAGACTGGACCAGGAGCGGCAAAGGGCTCTCGTTCGTCCTCGTCACTCGGATTGATCTCGCGTTCGGGGGGCGCACCGCAGGACCAGGGAGGTAGTCCTTCTGATGCGGTCTCCTCCAGAATGCACCTCGCCTCCGGGCACGGCAAGTAGCTTGTCCGCTATTCCAGGTTGTCCAGGGGGCTCCGCACCGACGCGAGGGTCGAGGAGGCGACGTGGGTGTAGATCTGCGTGGTGCGGGCGCTGGTGTGGCCGAGGAGCTCCTGGATCACCCGCAGGTTGGTGCCGCCCTCCAGCAGGTGGGTGGCGAAGCTGTGCCTGAGGGTGTGGGGCGTGACGTGCTTCGTGATCCCTGCCGCCCGAGCGGCGCGGGTTACGACGCGTTGGACCGAGCGACTGGTGAGATGGCGCTCGGGTCGCGCACCGGGGAATAGCCAGGGGCCGGTAGCGTAGGCGGCCCGGTAGGTCCGCAGCGCCTCCACGGCCCGCCGCGCCAGGAGCGTGTGTCGGTCCTTCGCACCCTTCCCACCCCTCACCTGGAGCACGCTCCGATCCAGATCCAGATCCTCGGGTCGGAGGCGGACGAGCTCGCCCACGCGCAGCCCCGACGAGTAGAGGAGCATGAGGAGCGCGCGGTGCTTCAGATTCCTGGCCTTGGCCAGCAGACGCGCCACCTCACGGGTGCTGAGTACCGTGGGGAGCCGGTGCTCCTTCCTGGGACGGGGGATGGCCAGCGCGAGCCGGGGCAGGCCGAGGACGGTCTCGAAGAGGAACCGCAGGGCGCTCACGACTTGGTTGTGGTAGCTCTTGGAGACGCGCCGTTCCTCCACCAATGCCACCAGGTAGGGCTCCACCAGCGCTTCGGGCCGTTGGCCCAGCATGCGCTCGACGGGATCGGCGAGGCCCGGCGGCGCCGCATCTGCGGCCCGGATCGGAGGCGGCACACCCTCGGTCCCTCCTGAGGCCGACCGGTCCCGGGGGGTGTCCCGGAGCCCGCGCTCACCGCACCAATCCAGGAAGCGCCGGAGGTGTCCAAGGTAGACCTTCCGGGTATGCCGGCTGTATCCCCGCAGGAGGAGTCCCTCCCGCACCCGGGCCAGGACGGCGTCCTCCGGGCGGGGTTCCTCTACAGTCACATGGAGTCGCCCGGGGCCGAACCGCTCCTCCAGCCAGGCCAGGGCGGGCTCGGGATGGGGCGCGATCCACAGCAGGCGGTCTGCATCCCATCGCCGGCCCCGCAGCGCCTTGACCCACGCGAGATCGTCCGCGGTGAAGCCACGCCCCAGGGAGATCTCCAGGACGCCGCCCGTGACGCGCACCCGCAGGGAGCAGCCCGATCCACCCTCGCTTCTCGTCATGCCTCAGATAGGGGGGGTGCCGGGGGCTGGCCAATGGCTCGATGGGACGGGGAGAGGCGGGCCCGGAGGAGCGCGCGTCAGGGATGATCGAACGCCCGGATGGGACGGGTCGGAGCCGGCGGGACATGTGTTCGGAACGGTAATCCTTTTCCCATCGCCCCCGCCCGCCCTACTTTGTGCGCCATGCCTCCTCCCTCGCTGTGGGACCGTCTCCGCAAGGCCCGTGTCGTCCAGGTGCTCCTGGTCTATCTGGGCGCGTCCTGGATCGTCCTCCAGATCATCGAGACCCTCATGGGTCTCCTGACCCTCCCGTCCTGGGTGGGCCCGGTGGCGCTGCTCCTCCTTCTGGTGGGCCTCTTCGTGGTCCTGGCCACGGCCTGGGTCCAGGCTCTCCCCCAGACCACGGCGCGAGAGGAAGCAGGAGAGATCCCCACCGACTGGCAGGTGGCGCCGGCCGATGTCCTGGCGAGCCTCAAGAAGGGACGCCTCCCGCACCTGACCTGGGGCCGCGCCATCGTGGGCGGCCTGGTCGCCCTCTCTCTCCTCGTCGGCGCGGCGGGCGGCTACGTGCTCCTGGGCGGCAGCGGCGGTCTGCTCGGACCGTCGGAGGCCGGCGCCGAAGACTCGGCCAGCGGCATCGCGGTGCTCCCCTTCCACGTGGCGGGACCGAGCCTGGACCTCTACCGCGAGGGCATGGTGGACCTCATGTCCTCCAACCTGGACGGACTCTCGGGCTACCGGGCGGTGGATGCCCGCACGGTGCTGGCCCGCTGGAAGCGAGACGTGGGCGAGGGCAATGAGGCCGAGATGGACGAGGCGCTCCGGGTGGCAGCCGGCACCGGGGCACGCTACGCGGTGGTGGGGAGCGGCGTGGAGCTGGGCGCCCGCATCCGCTTCACCGCCGACCTCTATGACCTGGCCACGGGTGACAAGGTGGGCTCGGGCCAGGCCGAGGGTGACCCGGACGACGTGCTCTCCCTGGTGGACGGCCTCACGGTGGAGGTCATGCGCTCCCTCCTGGACGCTACGGGCCAGGGCTCGGCGGGGCAGGACCTGCGCCTGGCGAGCCTCCTCACCAGGTCGGTGCCTGCGCTCCGCGACTACCTCCAGGGCGACGCCCTCTTCCGGAAGGGTCGCTTCGCCGAGGCGCGCGAGGCCCTGGAGCGCGCTGTGCAGGAGGACTCCACCTTCGCGCTGGCCCACTGGCGCCTGGGTGAGGCCATCGGCTGGATCACGGGGATCGGCGACCGCGAAGGCCAGGAGCATAAGCGCCTCGCGGCACGCTACGGTGACCGGCTCCCTCCCCGGGAGGCGACGCTTCTGGCGGTGAGCTCGGCCATCTCCCGGGGCCGGGCCATGGAAGAGCTCGAGACGTTGGAGACCTACCTGCGCCGGTACCCCGACGATCCCGACGGGTGGTACAATCTCGGTGAGATGGCTCTCCATGCGCAGCAGGCCACGGGCATCGCCGACGACCGCGTGGAGGAGGCCCTGTACAAGGCGGTGGAGCTGGATCCCACCTTCAGCCCCTATTACCTCCATGCCCTGGAGTGGGCCAGCGCCAAGGGGGAGCGGGAGCGTTTCGACTCTCTCATGGCGGGGTGGGAGCGGGCCGGTGAGGAAGAGGCCGGCCTGACGTCGTTTCGAATCCGCGGCGATCTCCTCTTCGGCGACGAGGAGCAACGTGCTGCTGCAGCGGAAGAGCTCGGTTCCCTGGAC
>JASFRY010000501.1:0-3717 GCA_050114675.1 Gemmatimonadota bacterium
CGTCGTCGCGGTGGCGCTGCCGGAGCGGATCCAGGTCGTCTCCGTCCTGTCCGGGGAGCCGGTCCCCGGGGTCTCGCTGCACCATTCCCCGGTCTACCTCCTCCTGGCTCCCCTCTGCGGGATCATGGACTACCTGAGCCTTTTGACGGTGCGGCAGCACCTCATGGTGCTGGGGTTGTCGTGGTTCCTCTTTCTCCTCTGGAGAGCGCGACGGGCGAGCCGGACGCTGGTGGCCCACCCGTGGCGTACCCTGGTGCGCGAGGGAGGGATGATCGTCGCGTTCCTGGCCTGTCTCGTCGCCTTCTACGGATTCGGCATTCTGGGCCCGCGCCCCATGGCCCGGCTGGTGGTGGACGATCCGGATGTCGTGGTGGTGGACTTCCACAGCCACACCGAGTCGTCCCACGACGGACGCTCGGGCTTCTCGGCGGAACGGAATCGGGCGTGGCACCGTGACGCCGGCTTCGACGTGGCCTACGTGACGGACCACGACAGCATCCGTGCCGCGCTGGAGGCCGAGCGTCGGAATCCGAGTCGCGCCGGCGACGGTACGTCGATCCTCGCCGGCCGGGAGATCGTGTACAGGGACGAGCACCTGGTGGTCCTCGGGTCCGTGGATCCCCGCGCGTGGGGAGCGGCAGCGCCGGACGAGGCGCGCTGCTCGGACTTCCCTCTTCTCATCCAGACGCTGCCCGAGGACCTCTCCCGCGTGCCGGGCCCCGACTGCCCCGACGGCGAAGGCGGCGTCCGGGCCATCGAGCTCGTCGACGGGGATCCCCGCGGTCTCGATCAGGGCGTGCGCGAGCGGGCCCGCATTCTCGCCCTGGCAGACAGCTTCCACCTCACCCTCGTCGCGTCGTCCAACCTCCACGGATGGGGACGGACGGCTTCGGGCTGGAGCCTCATGCGGATCCCGGGCTGGCGCGACATGACACCGGATCGCCTGGGAGGCCGCATCCAGGAGGAGATCCGGGAGGGGGGCCCCGGGGCTGTCCAGGTCGTGGGATACCGTCGCGCGACGCGCCCGCCCACCGCGCTCGGTGCCGCCAGCGAGCTCCTCATCCCCCTGGATGCCCTCACCTGGCTGAGCCGGGCCGAGCGCGTGGCGTGGCTGGCGTGGGTGGCGTTGGCGGCGTACCTGGTGGCGCTGCGCCGGAGGTCCCGAGCCTCCGTGTAATCGTGCTGTGAGGTCGGAGGTGCACCTTACCCCTGTGGAGGTGCACCCGACGACACGGAGGCAGCATGCGAACCCGTACCCTGTTGACCGCCTTTCTGGCTGTAGCTGCCGCGACGGCGTGCGGCCAGGGCGAGCACAACGGAGACGTCGACATTCCCCCGGCGCTGGCGGATCGCGCCAGGGTTCCCGCAGAGCAGGCGCGTACCGCCGCGCTGGCGAAGATCCCCGGCGGCGAGGTCCGTTCCGGTGAGCTCGAGGAGGAGGGGGGCGCCCTGATCTACTCTTTCGACATCGCGGCGCCGGGACAGTCCGGCGTCCAGGAGGTTCAGGTCGACGCCGTCAGCGGCCAGGTTCTGGCCGAGGAGCATGAGACCCCCAAGGAGGAGGCCGACGAGGCCAGGGCCGAGGATCAGGAAGGCGACGCCGATGCGGCGACGGAGCCGACGCCTGGTGCCCTCGTTGAGGAGTCGCCGGGCCTACTCGAGCGGGCCACGGTCGTCGACGAGGATGCCCGTGCCACGGCACAGGCCAAGGTCCCGGGTGGCGCCATCGTCAAGGCCGAGCTCGAGGAAGAGAACGGGAAACTGATCTACTCCTACGACTTCAGGGTCGAGGGACAGCCCGGCGTCCAGGAGGTGCACGTCGACGCGAACACGGGAGAGGTGGTGAGCGTGGAGCACGAACAGGGCGGCTAGGCTAGACGCCCTGCGCCACCCCCGCCTCGACCTCCAGGACCTCCATGAGCGCCTCGAGCAGCTCGAGGCTGTTCGCGCCTACGATGGCCGAGTCCGTCAGGTCCAGAGGCTCGCCGTCGAGCTTGACCAGCTTTCCCCCGGCCTCCTCCACCATGAGCCATCCTCCCGCGAAATCCCAGGGGTGAAGGATGAGCTCCCAGAAGGCGTCGAGGGATCCCTGGGCGAGGTAGCACAGGTCCAGGGCCGCGGAGCCGGCGCGCCGGACCCCCGACGAGCTGCGCAGGACGCGGTCGAACTGTCCGAGATACTCGGGGAGCCGGTCCAGGAGCTTGAAGGGAAACCCCGTGCCCACCATGGCGTCCTTCAGGGGGCGGGGCGTGGAGACGTGGATGCGTCGCCCCCCCTTGAAGGCACCTTCACCCCGGGTCGCCCACCACCGCTCGTTGGTGGCAGCCGACACTACGGCGCTCGCTACCGGGCGCCCCTCCATGGCTACCGCCACGGATGCGGCGTACTGCGGATGCTGGTGCAGGAAGTTGGCGGTGCCGTCCAGCGGGTCTACGACCCAGAGGGGAGCGCCGTTGGAGGCGGCGACCCGGTCCGCCACCGAGCGTTCGTCCTCTTCCGCGAGGACCACGTGGTCCGGGTAGCGCTCGAGGATCACCGCCACGGCGGCGGCCTGGGCGTCCACGTCGGTGCGCGACACGTAGTCCGAGCGCCCCTTCTCGCTCGCTCCCTCGAGGAGCACGTGGCCCTGGTCACGGCGATGGACGGCGGCGGCTGCGTCGGCGGCGGCGAGCGCGGTTCGGGTCAGCTCGTGCATGGGCTCGATGGGAGTTGGATTTGAAGATGAGCAGTTTAACTTAGCGGTTTACGGTTCCGCCCCGGACCGGTGAGAGCATCCCAATCTCGGATCGACGCATGACGGATACCGCGGCCACCAGCGGAAAGAAGCGTGTCTTCAGCGGCATGCAGCCTTCGGGCGAGGCCCACCTCGGAAACTACCTCGGAGCCCTGAAGCGCTGGGTCGAGATGCAGGATGCCCACGACTGCATCTGGTGCATCGTGGACGATCACGCCATCACGGCCGGCGGCGATCCGCGGGACATGCCCCACAATGTCTTCGACCTGGCGGTCAGCTTCCTGGCCGTGGGCCTGGATCCCGAGAAGGCCATCATCTTCGTCCAGTCCGACGTCAAGGAGCACACCGAGCTGGCGTGGCTCTTCAACGCCGTGACGCCCGAAGGCGACCTGAGGCGCATGACCCAGTACAAGGACAAGAGCCAGCGCTTCGAGTCCGTGCCGGCCGGGATCCTCAACTACCCCATCCTCCAGGCCGCGGACATCCTGGTCTACAAGGCCGAGGCCGTGCCGGTGGGCGAGGACCAGCTCCAGCACCTGGAGCTGACCCGGGACATCGCGCGCAAGTTCAACGCCACCTATGGCGACACCTTCCCCGAGCCCGAGGCCCTGATCGGAGAGGTGGGCAAGATCCTCGGGCTCGACGGTGACGCCAAGATGAGCAAGTCCGTGGGCAACACGGTGGGGATCCTGGCCGAGCCCGACGACGTATGGGCGCAGGTGCGCACCGCCGTCACCGATCCCCAGCGCGTGCGCCGCACGGATCCGGGCAGGCCCGAGGTCTGCAACGTGTATTCGCTGCACAAGTTCTTCGGGGATGCTGCCACGGTGGAAGACGTGGCGGTGCAGTGCCGGGGAGCCACCCGGGGCTGCGTGGACTGCAAGCGGATCCTCTCGGACAACATCGTCGAGACGTTCGCGCCGTTCCGGGAGCGGGCCGCCCACTACCGGGCGCATCCCGAGGAGGTACGCAGGATCCTGGAC
>JASFRY010000502.1:0-3706 GCA_050114675.1 Gemmatimonadota bacterium
GGGGCCTCAGCTCTGCACGGCCGGCTCACCGAAGTACGCCCGCTTCAGGTACCGGACGATGGTGGAGTGGCGGTAGCGCCGGGCGAAGCCGTAGCCGCGCAGCGCGACGTTCACCGAGTAGTTGAGGACCCGGGCGGTCCAGAGCTTGAACAGCAGATCCTCCCAGTCCGCGTCTCCCACCTCGTAGTGGTCCAGGAGGGTGAGGTAGGCATCGGCCCACGCTTCCTCGCCCATGAACTGGAAGTTGGGCCGGGACCGGTTCTCCAGGAGCCCGTCACGGATCGTGCGGGGGAACTGGTTGAGAAGCTCCTCCTGCCGGTTGGTCCAACCCTCGAGCAGGAGGCCCACCGTCCCCTGGATGTCGAAGCCCACGTTCTCGATGATGGGGAGGGGCACCTGGAACTGGGGCTCCACCCTGTGGACGATGCCTCCGGACGGCGCGTGGTTCGGCTCATGCCAGCCGTGGTTCTCGGGTGCGCGGGCCAGGTCCTGGATCACCGAGAAGCATTCCACCAGCATGGTCCGGAGATCGGCCAGCTTCCCGTAGAGCGTGTGGATCTTCCCCTCGGGCCGGTATGTCTCGTACATGGAGTGCCCGTCGCGCACGTTGAAGAAGGTGAAGACCGTGTCGATGCCCCAGTCGCTCTGTGCCTCGACCCGGGGATTGGCCACCAGGTCCTCCACGACGCGACGGGTGAAGAGGAGCTCTCCCCCCAGGGGCTGCTGGATCCACGGAAGCTCGGACGTGGGCCAGAGGAGGGCGAATCCGGTCCGCGTGACGAGGAAGGTGATCATTCCGTCGGTGCTGGTGCGCGGGAAGTAGTGCCGGACCACATCGAAGCCCAGATCCGCCGCCTCCTCGGCTTGCGTGATCCAGTCCGCCGAGAAGCTCGTGATATCCGCGTCGTAGAAGTGGATGCGTGTAAGGTCCGTTTCGTCCAGGAACCACCGGAGGGCCGTGTTCATGGCGTCTCCCTTTCCGGGACGCCTGGTCCCGAGGCGGTCCTGGAGGATCACCTCGAGCGAGGTGTCCCACTCGCGCTGGATGTCGTCCTCACGGGCACGAAGAGCGTGCCAGGTGTCATCCTCCTCGGCCCCGATGGCGAGCACGTGCTTCACACGGGGATGCGCCGCGGCAGTCTCGACGATGTGGAGGACGGTCTCCGGAACCTCGGACTTGAAGGGGACGGCGACGAGGCTCACGATGTGCCTCCTGGACCCGGAAGGGTACGCGGAAGCCCCGGCCCCGGAGGGCAGGCACGCCGGAGTCGCGGGTCTCCGTGGCGCATCGTGGAACAGGGGCGCTCGGCCTGTACCCAAGGGTAAACGACGGAACGTCGATCCGCTACGTCGTTCTGAGCGTGAGCCAGGTGAGGAGGCCGAGAATCAGGACGAACTCGCCCAACATGAGCCAGGCCAGGCGCCTGCGCCCGCTGTCCGCCGGATCCGTCGTGCGGCGGCCGCTGTCCCCGGAGTGGACTGGCTCCCGGCGGCGCCCCGAGCCGGAAGGATCGCGCCCGCCCGAGCGGAAGAGTGCCGGTCCTGCCTCGCCTGCCAGTACCGTAATGGCGAACCCCACCACGTTCCACCAGAGCCAGGAGACACCCGGCGCCGCCACCCACAGCGACACGTTGATCCCAACGCCCGCCAGGGCTCCCGCCACGGCCCACCGACCCGTCGCACGGCGTGCGCGCCAGGCCAGCACGAACACGCCCAGGATGGAGCCGTAGAACACGCTCCCCACCCGGTTGATCACCTCGATCACGGTCTCTCCTGCCCGGGAGAACGCCAGTCCGGAGAGGGTCGCCCAGACGCCCCAAGCCACGGTCAGCGCTCGCGGTCCCCAGAGGACGGACCGTTTCCTCTCCGTTGCGGCTGCCGACCCACCGCCCTCGGCCCGCTGCACGGAGAACTCCTCCAGGGTCACGGCCGAGAGGGAGTTCAGCGCCGAGTCGAGGGACGACAGCGCGGCGGCCAGGATGCCCGACACGGCGATTCCGAGCACTCCGGACGGGAGGTACCGGACCAGAAAGACGGGCACCAGGGCATCGGGGGGACGGCCCGTCAGGTCCGCGGCGAAGCCCGTGTCGGTGGCGACGAGGGTGGCCAGGAGAACGCCGAAGAAGCAGTAGGTCGCCACCAGCGGGAAGCGGACGGCCGCGGCCACGGCGAGGGCCTTGCGTGCGTCTGTGGGCGTGTGCGCGGCGAGGATGCGCTGAGCCTGCGTCTGGTCGCAGCCGTAGTACGAGAGATAGAGGAAGAAGCCGCCGACGAGCATGGGCAGGAAGGCGAACGTCTCACCGTCTCCCAGGCCGTGCCCACCGAGGTGCATCGGGACGAGGCGCCCCCGGTCGATCCCTGCGAGGAGGCCGGGGCCCCGCTCCAGATGAACGGCCAGAACGCCGACGGCCACCAGGGTCCCTCCCCACAGGAGCGCGAGCTGGAGGACGTCGGAGAATACGTCGGCCACGAGGCCACCCAGGGCGGTATATGCCAGCGTCACCAGGCCCACGAGCAGGAGACTCCCGTGGAGGCCCCACCCCGTGAGGGCCTCCACCACGAGAGCGGAGGTATACAGCACGACGCCGGCCCCCAGCCCGCGCCCCAGGAGGAAGAACGCGGCCAGGAGCCTGCGGGTCCCGGTTCCCAGGCGGGACTCCACCGCGGAGTAGACGTCGGCCCCCCGCGCTCGACGGAGCACCGGCACACCCCAGAGGATGAGGCCGGCCATGGCCAGGGGGACGGCCAGCTCGTACTGAAGCCAGATCAGCCCTCCGCCCTGCCTGAGCGCGACGAAGGCGGGCGCTCCCACCAGGGAGATGGCGCTGACCTGGTTGGCGGCCAGGCTCAGGCCGAGCGCCCAGGCCGCCAGCTGCCGACCTCCGAGAAAGTAGTCCTCGGAGGTGTGTTGGTGCCGTGCCAGCCAGCCCGCCAGGACGACGAGGCCGGCGAGGAACGCGACGACGAGGGCGAGATCGAGTGCTGACATGCTCCGCGGCCTGGGCGGTCCGCCTGGAGCCTGGGGCCGTAGCGCTCACAATGGGGTGCGCCCCGAGCTCAGCGACCTCCTGGCGGTCCCTTGGCGCACGGTAGGGCCGAGCGCGCCGTGGAGAAAGGGCGCATACGGAAAGGGGCGGGCCTCACGGGCCCGCCCCCGGCGGCTGCCGGGTCGGCACGGCTGCCCGGGGGCACGCCGCGTCGACCCAGCGCCATGGCGCGTCAGTGGTACTGGGGCACCGTGACCTCGAGATGCGCCTTGGGCCGGAGCGTGATGTCGGCGCTGGACATCTCGAGACCCGTCTTGGGCTCGAGGAAGACCTGTACGTCACTCGGCTCGCGGGTGAGCCATTCCGGCAGCGTAAAGGTGTGCACCTGGTCGGGACCCACGGTTCCGATGCGCTTGTCGAACTGGCCGTACTGGATGGTGACGTTCACGGCCTCGGAGCGAGGGTTCTCCACGGTCAGGGTCGTGGCGTCGGGATTCAGGCCGGGCATCATCTCCTTGGGTTGGGGCAGATAGCCGGTGTCGTTGTTGGGCACCAGCACTTTCAAGGTCCCCTGCTTGGGAACGACGATGTCGGGCGACCTCAGATCGAGACCGACCTGGGGATGGACCACGATGCGGGCGGTTTCGTCGCGGTCCAGGTACTCGGGCACGCGGAGGACCCCCTCGGCGTCGGCGCCCACCGTTCCCAGCTTGGTGTCC
>JASFRY010000503.1:0-3698 GCA_050114675.1 Gemmatimonadota bacterium
CTTGACCCGCACCACGTCGACCACCACCAGCCCGTGGCCTCGCGCCAGGCTGCCCAGCCTCCGGAACTTCCCGCGCCCCTTGTAGACCTTCGTCTCCAGGGCCCCGATCCGGAGCTGCTCCGCCAGCACGAACGCATCGCGCTTGTCGCTCTTCGGGCCCCGGCTCTTGCGCACCCCCGCCACCACCAGCTCTTCGACGTGAGGTTCGAGCACCTCGTGCAGCCACTCCGACAGCGTCCCCTCCTCGAGGCATACATGTCGGTTCCGCGGCATGCCTCGGAGCACCTCGATCAGCGCCCGTGCGTTCGTCTCCACCACGTGTGAGCCCAACCGCTTCCCGCTCGGGCCCACCACCGCCAGCGTGCAGCTTGACGCATGCGCATCCAGCCCGATATACCTCTCCATGGGCGTTCTCCTCCTCGGTCTGTGGGTTCCTTGCTTGCGCTAACGAAAGCGCTCCCACTCCGTGAGGTGAACGCCCTTCTTCTTCTTGGCTGATCAGGTGCTTGCCGGGGCCAGTAGCGGACGCCATGCCCCTATGATGCCTATCCTTTGGGACGGGGCCGTCTGGATTCGGCAACTCCGGGGACTCACGGTCTACCCCAGGCTCGTCTCGAGGTGGGGGGACGTGTGGGCTGGGTCAGCGGAGGGGGGACTGTTCCGGTATGCGGGCGGGTCGTGGATGCGTGTACAGGTTCCAGGCCGTTTGCAGGGGGCTGAGATCTTCGATCTGGCCGAGGGCTCCGATGGGGCGATCTGGCTGGCCACTGCCTCCGGAGTGGGTCGTGTGGAACCTGGGGAAAGGGATGGAGGACATGGGTCTCTTTCTTTCTCCCGGCATCGGAGGGATTCGACAATGCCTGGGAGTCCCGGACCCCCTCGCCGGCCCGATTGAACTCTCCCGGGGCGACGAGCGTCTCTAGGGCAGAACGAACCCCCGCGTGGAGTGCGCTGTGATGCCGACGTCGTGAGCCAGGATCAGGTTCGGGACCACCTGCTGGTACTCCGCGGTCAAGCTGGGGACGATACGGCGTTCTCTGCGCTGTACGCCCGGTTCGGCGAGCGGACCCGGAGGTACTTGAAGAACCTGCTCGGTGGGTCCCTGGCCGACGATGCCCAGCAGGAAGTGTGGCTGAGTGTCTACCGGAGACTGTCCACGTTGGCGGACCCCGGGGCGTTCAAGACGTGGCTCTTTCAGGTGACCCGCCACCAGGCGATCGACATGCTTCGCCGGCAGGACCGGGCCGAGAGACTCAAGGAGGAGGTCGAGGGCACGGCAGAGGTGTTCGGCGCGGTGGTGGAAGAGCCGGCGCTGCCAGGACCGGAGAGCCCGGAGCTGCAGTCAGCCCTCACCTCTCTGAGCGAGGTGCAACGGGAGGTCGTGATCCTGCGGTACTGGGAGGACATGACCTACGCCGAGATCGCGGTGGTCACCGGGACGCCGGTCGGGACGGTTCGTTCGAGGCTGCATCATGCCAAGGCCAGGCTCCGAGAGGAACTCGAGGAGCGGGGCTAGCCGGAAGTCAGACACGGAACCGCACGCAGAAGGAGACAGCCATGGAGACCGCTGACAGGTTGGACCCACAGGAAGAGATCTGGGCGTGGATCGACGAGGAGCGCCGGGTCGACAAGAAGGTCCGGACGTTCGCCTACCGCGCCTGGGTCACCACGGTGGGTGCCCTGGTGGTCTATGGGGTGTTCGTCCTGATCCACCTCGCCATTGCGATCATGGGAATCGTCCGCATGGACGGGAGTACGCGACAGGTTCTCTTCACGATCGTGGACACGCTGATGCCCCTCGTGTGGGTCATCGGTGCCGTAGCCCTCATCGCTGCCGTACTCAGCACCGTGGGTGTCTTTCTGCGTCTCAGGACCGCGAGCCTGACCGAGATCCAGCAGCGGCTGGCGGCGCTCGAAGCCATGCTCGGGAAGGATGGGTGAAAGGCGTGCATCGAATCGGGCTCGTTGCAGTCCTTTTCGTTCTCGCCGGGTCCGACGCCGGCGCCCAGGACCTCATGGGCGACTGGGTGGCGCCGCAGCTCGACTGGGCCGGCTGCGACACCACCGTTTCGCACGGCGTGTCGGACATGGAGTGCGCCTCGTTGACGGTCCCCGTCGATTGGGGACGGCCGTCGGGACCTTCCATCGAGCTGCAGCTCGCGCGCGTGCGAGCCCGCCATCCCTTGCAGGGCGAGGGCTTGGTGCTTGCTCTTTCTGGAGGTCCTGGGGGCTCGGGCATCGACGACCTGCCGTATGTCGCGGATGCACTGCCGGAGGTCCTCGATCACTTCGACCTCCTGGGCCATGAGCCTCGCACGGCTCTGGCGCTCAGGACCTTCCCCGACGCCTGTATGCGGATGTCGGGCGCGGTGCCCGACCTCCCGGAGGATTCCGCGAACTACGAACGCATCCTCGCACCGCTGAGGGACGCGGTCGAGCGTTGCCGCCGGGCCGTCGAGAATGGCCTCGTCGATCACCTCGACGGACGCGCCCAGGCCCTGGATGTGGAAGCGATTCGGCGGGCGGTAGGCGTCGAACGACTCAACCTCACGGCCCAGTCCTACGGCGGCGTGGTGGTTGCCGCCTATGCGCGCATGTTCCCGGATCGGATCCGAACCGCCTACGTGGACGGCGTCATCAGCCACCCCGACCTGCCCCATGTGCGGGGCCCGGAGACGCAGGAAGGGGAATTCCGACGGTTCGCGGCGTGGTGCGAAGCGAGCCGGGAATGCGCCCTCTTCGGTGAGGACGTGGTGGACGTGTGGGTGCGCCTGACGGAGAAGGCGAACCGCTCCCCGATCCCGGGGCATTCGGAGCGATTCGGCGACCAGCGCCTGTCCGGCGCTCAGCTCCAGTTCCTGACCCGCAGGTGGCGAGATCCAGGCGCGGACCATGCCGGTTGGGTGCAGTTGTCTCGCGACATCGACCGCGCCCGCCGAGGCGATGCATCGCCCTTCGTCGATTGGGCGCTGGGGAACCTCATGGCCTGGGCAACGCCCATCAACGTCGCCATGCAATGTCCCGACGGTGCCGAGGGCACGGGAGGGTATCGCGAGTTTCGGACTCGGATGAAGCGATACCGAGAGGAGCGGCCACTCTTCTATGGAGTGAAGCTCCTCGGCATGATCTGCGGGGCTTGGCCCATTCCGTTGGCCAATCCCCCCGCTCCCCTTCCTGGCCGCAGGCTTCCCCCATTTCTCGGCGCCGGGACGGTGGCGAACGACCTGGCGGGTACAGCCCAGTTCCTGGAGCACATCCCGGGATCCGTCGTCATCTCCGTATCTGGATCCGGGCACGTCGTCTATCTCGGGGGTGCGTCCGATTCAGCCCAGGCGTGTGTCTCCCGCCATCTCACTCGCTACCTGATGGATCTGACCCTTCCGCCCCCCGGCACGAGGTGCGGGACGGAGGCGTCGCCCGAGCACGGCTCGTCGGGAAGAGGAGCCCACTAGAAGCCGGGACGGGTTGGGCGTGGGCGTCTAGCTGTGATTGCTAAAGAGGTTGTTCACTGAGGGTCCCATCGAAAAGGCTGTTGGTGTCAAAGCAACCACCAGTCCGATGGGGAGGCCCTCAGTGAACGTCCACAAGAATGCGAAGTTGACGCCCGCAGGTCGAGCGGGGCTCGTGAAGCGCGTGCTGTTTGAAGGTCAATCGGTGCGGGGAGTGAGCCGTTCGCTGGGGGTGTGCCCGGCGACGGT
>JASFRY010000504.1:0-3696 GCA_050114675.1 Gemmatimonadota bacterium
GAGCTCCAGGGTCGCTTCCCCATCCGCGTCGAGCTTCAGAACCTGGACGAGGCTGACTTCGTGCGCATCCTCAGGGAGCCCAAGAACGCGCTACTCTCCCAGTACAGCGCGCTGGTGGCCACCGAGGGTGCTCAGGTGGCCTTCACCGAGGATGGCGTGGCCGAGGTGGCCCACATCGCCGCCGAGCTCAACGAGCGCATGGAGAACATCGGAGCGCGCCGTCTCCAGACGGTCATGACCACGCTCCTGGAGGACGTGCTCTTCAACCTCCCCGAGTCGGGGAAAGAGGCGCTGGTGGTCGGCCGGGAGTTCGTCCGCGAGCGGCTGAAGAAGGTGGCCGACGACGAGGATCTGAGGCGCTACATCCTGTGACGTCCGGAATGTCCGCCCCCGTTCGGGGGCCTTCGAGACACGACACGCGGGGTTTCTTCCCCACCCACACCCTTCCCAGAGGCACGAGATGACCTCAGCCAAGCGTGACTTCCTCGCCATCACGGACTTCGAGCGGGACGAGCTGCTGGCCCTGCTGGAGCGGGCCCGGCGTCTCAAGTCCGGCGAGGAAGGGGGCGCGGTCCTGGCCGGGAAGAGCCTGGCCATGATCTTCAGCAAGAGCTCCACCCGCACGCGCGTGTCGTTCGAGGTGGGCATGACCCAGCTCGGGGGCCACGCGCTTTTCCTGTCTGATCGCGACAGCCAGATGGGTCGAGGCGAGTCGCTGCACGACACCGCCAAGGTGCTGTCGGGCTACGTGGACGGCGTCATGATCCGCACCTTCGCGCACGAGGAGGTCGAGGAGCTGGGCCGCCACGCCACGGTGCCCATCATCAACGGCCTCACCGACCTCCTGCATCCCTGCCAGGTCATGGCCGACCTCCAGACCATCCAGGAGGCGTTCGGGGCCGAGCTTCGCGGCCGCACCGTCTGCTGGGTCGGCGACGGCAACAACATGGCCAACTCCTGGCTCAACGCGGCGTACCGGCTCGGGTTCTCGCTGCGCCTGGCCTGTCCCGAGGGATATGATCCGGACCCGGACATCCTGGCGCGGGCGCAAGACGCCACCCACGTGCTCCTTACGCGGGACCCGGCGGAGGCGGCCATGGGGGCCCACGTGGTCACCACGGACGTGTGGGCGTCCATGGGCCAGGAGGAGGAGGCTGCGGCCCGGATGGCGGCGTTCGAGGGCTTCCAGGTGAACGGTGCCCTCATGGAGCATGCCGACGGCGAGAGCATCTTCCTGCATTGCCTCCCCGCCCATCGGGGGGAGGAAGTCACCGCCGAGGTCATCGACGGACCGCGGTCACGAGTGTTCGACGAGGCGGAGAACCGCCTCCACGCCCAGAAGGCCATCCTGGTGGAGCTCCTCGCATGAACGAGCCCCTGAAGCACACGCCCCTCTACGACGAGCATGTCGCGCTGAAGGGGAAGATCGTCCCGTTCGCCGGCTTCGAGATGCCGGTCCAGTATCCCACCGGCATCACCGCCGAGCACAAGGCCGTGCGCGAAGCCGCCGGCCTGTTCGACGTCTCCCACATGGGGGAGTTCATCCTCACCGGTCCCCAGGCGCTGGACCTCCTCCAGCGCGTGACGGTGAACGACGCCTCCAAGATGGAGATCGGTCAGGCCCAGTACTCGGCCATGTGCCGGGAGGACGGCGGCGTGGTGGACGACCTCCTCGTCTACCGCTTCGCCGACCGCTACATGGTGGTGGTGAACGCAGCGAACCTGGAGAAGGACCTGGCGTGGATCCGGCACCACGCCGAGGCGTTGGACGTGGAAGTGGACGACCGCTCCGACGACACCGCGCTCCTGGCGCTCCAGGGCCCCGCCGCCCGCGAGATCCTTCGCCCGCTGGCCGACATCGACGTGGACGCGGTGAAGTACTACCGCTTCATCGAGGGTGCGGTGCAGGGGCGCCCGGCGGTCATCGCCGGCACGGGCTACACCGGGGAGGACGGCTTCGAGCTGTACGTGGCCGCCGAGGACGCGGTGCCGCTCTGGCGAGCCATCCTCGAGGCGGGGGAGGGGAGCGGTCTGCTCCCGACGGGCCTGGGCTCCCGGGATTCGCTGCGCCTCGAGATGGGGTACGCCCTGTACGGCAACGACCTGGACGAGGACCACACCCCGCTCGAGTCGGGTCTGGGCTGGATCACCAAGCTCGACAAGGGGGACTTCGTGGGCCGCGACGTGCTGGTGAAGCAGAAGCAGGAGGGGGTCAAGCGGCGCCTGGTGGGCTTCAAGCTCGAGGAGCGCGGCTTCCCCAGGCCCGGCTACGCGATCCTCTCCCGAGGCGAGCCCGTGGGCGTGGTGACCAGCGGCACCGTATCCCCGTCGCTGAGCTACGGTGTGGGGATGGGCTACGTGCCGCCGGAGCTGGCCAAGGCCGGCACGTCGATCCAGGTGGACGTGCGGGGCAAGTCCCTGGACGCCGTGGTGCAGCGGCCTCCCTTCTATACCCAGGGCTCCATCCGGCGATAGCCGGAGAGGCCGGACCGCCCATGCGCGTGGGGATCCTCACGGTGAGCGACGCCGGTGCCCGTGGCGAGCGTCAGGACCGGAGCGGCGAGGCCATGGCCGGCTGGGCGTCGGAGCGGGGCTACGAGGTAGCCGCGCGCTCTGTGGTGCCGGACGATACCCACCGCATCGCCTCCGTGCTGGTGGAGTGGTGCGACGAGCTGGCGCTGGACGTGGTCCTCACCACGGGAGGTACCGGGGTCGCACCCCGGGACGTGACGCCCGAGGCGACGCGGGCCGTCCTGGAGCGGGAGGCGCCGGGCCTGGCGGAGGAGATCCGACGGGTGGGGCTCGAGAAGACGCCCTACGCCGTCTTGTCCCGCGGGCTGGTGGGAATCCGTGGGCGCACCCTGGTTGTGAACCTCCCGGGGAGCCCCGGCGGCGTGAGGGACGGCCTGGGCGTGCTGGGCGGCGTGGTGGACCACGCCGTGGCGCTTCTTCGTGACGAGGTCACTCCCCACCGCCCCGGTACCGGTCCGTCCGACACGGAAGGAGGCGACGCGTGAGCGACGACGTCGTCCTCATCTCCACCCACGACCTGGCCCGGGCGGGCGTCCTCCGGGAGGCCTTCCAGCGGGTGGGCTACGGCACCGATCTGGTGACCCCCAAGGAAGAGCTGTCCGGGGAGGAGGCCGCACTCCTGGTCCTCACCGGGGGGCTGGAAGAGGGGGGGACGGGAGACCTGGCGCGCCAGGCCAGGGAGGAGCTACAGATCCCCGTGTTCGCCATCGCCCAAGGGGAGAGCCTTCCACCGGCGCTGCGGCCGGGCTTCGACGAGGTGTTCACCTCCACCACCACCGCCGCAGATGTGGCGGCGGTGGGTCGGACCGCCATCGAACGGCGCAGGCTCCAGCGCATCACCGGGATCCTGGGCAACACCGACGCCATGCGAGAGGTGCTGGAGCGCGTGGTGCAGATCGCGCCCGTGGTGGCCACGGTGCTGGTCACCGGCGAGTCGGGCACGGGGAAGGAGTTGGTGGCCCGCGGCCTCCACGGGCTGTCGCCCCGAAGGCACAAGCCCTTCATCGCGGTGAACGTGGCGGCTTTGTCCGAGACGCTCCTGGAGTCGGAGCTCTTCGGCCATGAGAAGGGCGCCTTCACCGGCGCCATCGATTCCCGGCGGGGGCTCTTCGAGCTGGCCGATGGCGGGACCATCTTCCTGGACGAGATCGGGGAGATGCCCCT